>DASUTR010000316.1:0-10119 GCA_036374535.1 Polyangiaceae bacterium | reverse complement strand
GAGGAGGCGCCGGCGGGAACGAGCGCGAGGACGCCCAAATACCCTGATTTCTGCCACTTTTCTGCCGTAACGTTCCACGACGGCCGTCCCGGTGCGCGGGGCGAATTCGCCCGGTCCGGCCACCCAAGCGGTTCGCTCGTGGTGCCCGAGGACGGGTCAGGGACGCTTCTCGGCCCGAAACGGGCCGCGCCGCCGGAGCGCGTAGAGCCCGGGCAAACCGGTGACGACCGTATAGAAGAGCAGGACCACGCGGTCGATGCTCGCCGCCGCCATGCCCACGGCGTAGCTCGCGCCGAGCTGGGTCGAGACGGCGGCCATGACGACTTCACGCAGGCCGAGATTGCCCGGAGTGACGTTCACGAGCGTGAACACGATGGTGGTCGAAGCGAGCAGCGCAGCGCCCAAAAACGACACTTCGGCGCCGAGCAATTCGAAGCAGAGCCAGGCGCGGAGGGCGGCGCCCGTCACCTTGGCGAGCGCAACGCCGATGAGCACGAGGATGCTCGAGCCGTTGCCTCGGATGAGGGCGATGCCCGTTGCTAGCCGCCCGAGGTGGCGACCCAGGAACGTGCTCCCGAACGACAGCTTCGTGAGCGGCAGGAACACCGAGCCGACGGCGACGACGAGCAACGCGGCGAACAGCGCGACGAGCGGCCACGCGAATCCCGTCTCGGGAGGCTCGGCAAGCGTGACGACGAGCCCGAGCAGCGCCGCGACGGAGACGTTCACGAGGGCGTTCACCGTGACGAGCGCGAGGTACGACGCGTACGGCAGCGAGTGATCGCGCTTGAGCACGCTCGCTCGCATCACGAGCCCGGCGTTGAACGGAAGATGGTTCAGCAAGAACCCCGCGGCCGTCAGCAAGAACCCCTCGGCGAACGGCTCGCGCACGCCGAGCTTTCTCAGCATGAACGTAAATTCGTAGGTGCGCTGGAGGTGGGAGACGCCCATCAGCGAGAAGATGATCACGATGATCGCGGGGTTCAGCTCGAGGACGCGCGCGAGCTCGGCGCGCTGCTCGAAGAGCACGTGACCCACGTACGCGGCCGAGCCAACCAAGAGCACGAACGAGACGAGCGAACGCAGGCGCGAACGCGTCGGCGCGCCCTCGACTGGCTCCGGCGGCGCCGGGCTCTCGCCCCCGCGCCCGCCGGGAGCGGCCGGCTCAACCATGATCGGTGTGTCCCGTGGCCGGGGCTTCGGCGACGAGGAAATAGCCGAGCGGGAAGCGCTGGCTCGAAGCCGACAGCAAACGCCGGATCGGCTTCGGGTTCACGGTGTGGAACACCGCGCGTTGCAGCGCGCGGCCGAGCGGCGCGCCGATCCCCGGGACCTGGCCGAGGTGCTTGCCGGCGATGTCTGCCAGCACCTCGGGGGCGCTGCCGAAGCGCTCGAGCGAAATCAGCCGCAAGCCGGCTCGCTCGACCAGCATGCGGAGGCCGTGCTCGGTATAACGGAAGTAGTCGTGCGGCTGCTCGTGGAGCCAGTACAGGAACGGCACGTTCAAGAGCAGCTTGCCGCCCGGCGCGAGGATACGGCGCACCTCGCGCAGGAGATTTTCGGGCACACGCACGTGCTCGAGCACGTCCGACAGGAGCGCGGTGTCGAACGAGGCGTCGGGGAACGGCAGCGGCTCGTTGAGGTCGTGCTCGACGTCGCGATGCTCCGATTCGTGCCGGCTCGCTCCCCAATCCACGCACGTGACGGCGCTCACCCGCTCGCGGTACGCCGCGTAGAGCGGGACCGTGCCGCTGCCGAGGTCGACGAGCCGCCCGCGCGCGTGCCGCGCGAGCTCGCGTTCGTACGCCTCGGCGACGAGCCGCGTGATGAGCCAGCCGCCGCCGCTCACCTTCGGCCCGACCGACAGCCGGCCGGCGCGGAAGGCGAACTTCGTCGGCTTCCAATCCTCCTCGGCTTTCATCGACAGCTCCTCGTCGCCATCGAGGCTAGCTCGCGAGCGCTTCGCGCCAGAACGCGACGCCGGTTTCCATGGAAAGCGCGGAGCGCATGCCGAGCACCGCCTCGCGCAGGGCTCGATAGTGCGCGCCGTCACCGAGCAGCCGCTCGAGCGAGCGCGACAGCGCGTGGGCGTCTCCTACGGGCACGATGTGGCCATTCTCGTCGTGGCAAACCCAGTCGGCAATGGTGCCGACGTCGGTCACCACGGGCACGAGACCCGAGCACATGGCCTCGATCATGGCGAACGGCACGCCTTCCCAGGCCGAGGCCAGGACGAACACGCGCCCCCGGCGCAGGAAGGTCTCGACGGCGTCGAGGTAACCGCAGAGCTCGACCTGGTCGTCGAGCTTTCGAGCCCGGATGCGCGCTTCGAGCTCGGCGCGCAGCGGACCCTCGCCCGCGATACCCGCCCGCACGCGCACGCCGCGATCGCGGAGGAGCGCCACAGCGTCGATCAACACATCCATCCGCTTGCGCTCTATGAGCTGGCCCACCGATACGATGTCGAAGTCGGGCACGTCGCTCGAGGGTCGAAAGCGCTCGGTGTCGACGGCGTGGGGCAGTACGCGGATGCGCTCCGCCGAGAGCCCGCGCTCGACGAGGCCGCGCCGCATGCGCTCGCCCGTGACGGTGACGAGGCGCGCGCGCCGCACCGCCTGCCAGATGGGCCACGCGGAAGGGCGCATGACTTGCTTGAAGTCCATGCCGATGAAGCTGAGCGAGAGCGGCACACCCCGGCGGAGAGCCGCCGCCCCCGCGACCGCGCCCCAGGGCACGGGATTGAAGCCGAGCACCCAATCGACGCGCTCGCGCCGGAGCGCGCGGTCGACCGAGGCGAACATGCGGCCGAGATTGCGCGCGGTGCCCCCGTCTCCGAACGGCAGGTTTTCGACTTTGGCGAGCCGCGCCGCCGCCGGAGCGTGCCGAACCACCAGGATGCGTCCGACGGTTTCGAGCCGGCTGAGCGGTTCGAGATGACGTTCGAGCTGATTGGCGGCGAGCTTCGCCGCGCACAGGATCGTCATGGATTCGGGCATTGTGCTCGGCCGCCGAAGACGCGGAACGCTAGCGCGGCCGTCGGGTTACGCGCAAGCGCGGCGCCTGGACACGAACGTCCACCGAGTGCAAGGCTCTCTCGCCCCGTCGATGCGACTCTTGTTCGACATTCTCCACCCCGCCCACGTTCACGTGTTCCGAAACGCGATCGGCGAGCTCCGAGCGCGCGGACACGAAGTGACGATCACGCTGCGCGAGAAAGACGTCGCGCGCGAGCTCCTCGACCAGCACGACTTGCCCTACGAAATCCTGTCGCACAAGCGCACGGGCGTCGGGCTCGCGTTCGAATTCGTGCAGCGCGGCGCGGCGCTCTGGCGCGTGCTCGAGCGCGTTCGCCCGCATTTCCTGGCGGGCGTGATGGGGCCCAGCATCAGCACCGTGGGCCGGCTGCGCCGCACCCTCGGCCGTGACAGCGCGCGCGTCGCCGTGTTCTACGACACCGAGATCGCCAAGCTCACGAACGTCTTTGCCTACCCGCTCGCCGACTACGTGTGCACGCCCGATTGCTACCAGGGACCCGTCAACGGCAACCACGTCACGTACGCCGGCTACCACGAGCTCGCGTACCTGCATCCCCGCCGCTTCACGCCCGATCGCGCGGTCGTTCGCGCCGCGGGCGTCGATCCGGACGCGCCGTACTCGGTCGTCCGCTTCGTCTCGTACGAAGCGAGCCACGACCTCGGTACGCGCGGCCTCGGGCTCGACAAGAAGATCGGTCTCGTGCGCGCGCTCGCGGAGAAGGGACGGGTGCTCGTGAGCTCCGAGGGGCCGCTGCCGAGCGAGCTCGAGCCGTTCCGAGCGCGGATTCGCGTGCGCGACATCCACCACGTGCTCGCCTTCGCGCGCCTGTTCGTCGGCGAGAGCGCGACCATGGCGTCGGAGTGCGCGGTGCTCGGCGTCCCCGCGATCTACGTTTCGCCGCTCGGCCGCGGCTACACCGACGAGGAGGAGAGCCGCTACGGGCTCGTAACGAACTTCACGGGACCGCGGTTCGGCGACGACTTCGTCGCGAGCGCGCGCCGTCTGGCCTCGGACCCCGAGCTCGGCGAACGAGCGCGGCGTGCCCGCGAGCGCCTGCTCGCCGACAAAGTCGACGTCACGGCGTGGATGCTCGATTTCTTCGAACGCGAGTACCGAAACCACTTCTGAACGCGCGGAAGGACGCGCGGGCCGGGTCCGGCGCTATCATCGTGCCGTGCCCGCCCGCGACGTGAACTTCGACGGCTTGGTCGGTCCGACGCATCATTATGCCGGGCTCAGCCCCGGAAACCTCGCGAGCGAAAGGCACGCCGGCCGCGCCGGCAATCCGCGCGCGGCGGCGCTCGAAGGAATCGCGAAGATGCGCCTCGTCGCGCGGCTCGGCGTGGGTCAAGCCGTGCTCCCGCCGCAACCGCGGCCCGACTGCGCCGCGCTCCGGCGCCTGGGTTTCAGCGGTGACGACGGCGCCGTGCTCGCGGCCGCGCGCGCGGCCGCGCCCGACCTCTTGTCCTACGCGAGCAGCGCGTCGTCGATGTGGGCGGCGAACGCGGCGACGGTCGCGCCCTCGTCGGACACCCGCGACGGCAAGCTGCACCTCGTGCCGGCCAATCTCGTGACGATGTTTCACCGGAGTCTCGAGGCCGACGCGACCTACCGCGTACTTCAGCGCATCTTCGCCGACGAGGCGCGGTTCGTCGTGCACGCGCCGCTCCCCTCGAGCGAGACGTTCAGCGACGAGGGCGCGGCGAACCACTCGCGCCTCGAAACGTCCACGGGGCGCGTGCACCTCTTCGCCTGGGGACGTGCGCCGAACGCCCGCGAGCATCCGGAACGCCATCCCGCGCGCCAAGCTCGAAAAGCGAGCGAGGCGGTCGCGCGCTTGCTCGCGCTCCCGGACGACGTGCCGCTCTTCTGGCAACAGTCGCCGCGCGGCATCGACGCCGGCGCCTTCCATACGGACGTGCTCGCCGTCGCGAACGGCTCGTTCTTCATGCTGCACGAGCACGCCTTCTTGGAGCAGGCGGCGCTGCTCGAAGAGCTCCTCCACCGGCTCGGCGGGGGGCTGTCCGTGTGCCTCGCCTCGGACGCCGAGCTTCCGCTCGCCGAAGCGGTCCTCCGCTATCCTTTCAACTCCGAGCTCGTGACCCTGCCGGACGGCGGGACGAGCATCCTCGCCCCGCGTGAGTCCGAAGAGTCGCCTGCGGCGCGCGCGTTCCTCGAGCGGGTCCTTTCGGAGCAAAACCCGGTGCAGAGCGTCCACTACGTGGACGTCAACGGGTCGATGAAGAACGGCGGGGGCCCGGCTTGTCTCAGGCTCCGGGTGCCTCTCGAGCGGGAAGAAGAAGCTTCCCTCGGGGCAAGGGTGCGGTTCGACGAGGGTCTCGAGCAGGCGCTCGTCGCGTGCGTGACGAAAAATTACCGCGACCGTGTCACGGAGGACGATCTCGCGGATCTGACGTTCGTGGAGGAGTGCCGGACCGCTCTCGACGAGCTTACCCAAATCTTGGGCCTCGGTTCGGTCTACGATTTCCAACGATGACGCCTTTTCGACGGTGGAGCGCGCCCGGCGCGGGCCTCGCCGTCGCTCTGTTCGCGAATGGGGCGAAGGCGCAGGTCGAACCGATCCGTCTCGACTATTCGGGAGCCGTCGAGTGTCCCGCGGCACCCGAGTTCGCGCGCAGCGTGTTCGGTCGCACGACACGGGCGCGACCTGCCGATGCGAGTGAGTCGACCGCGCGCACTTTCGTGGTCGCGATCACGAAAAGCGGCTCGGGCTTCGTCGGCAGCCTCGTCGTCCGCGAAGCCGACGGAAAGACGACGGCGCGCGAGGTCACGGGCGCCGACTGCAAGACCGTATCGGAAGCGCTCGCGCTCGCTACGTCGCTCGCCATCGATCCGAACGCGTCGCTCGCCCCGCCTTCGTCGCCGGCCGACACGACGAGCGACGGCACGCCGCCATCCGCCCCGGCCGAGCCGGAGCCCGCACCTCCGGAGCTACGCGGACCCGACGCGTTCATATCGAAAGCGCCGCCCCACGAGTGGAACACGACGGCCGCGCTCGGACCCAGCGCCGCGACGGGCATCGGCCCCCGCCTCGCGCTCGGCGGCTCGCTCTCCGCCGCTCGGAGCCGGCGTACTCCGGATCGCGCACTGAGCTCGTTCGGCGTCGAGCTCGCCGTACTCGGAACGCTTTCGGATTCGGTGAGCACCGCTTCCTCGCGCTTCTGGTTCGCGTTCGTTCGACCGGAGCTCTGCACCATGGGGCTCACGTTCGCGGCGCGCGCAGCGCTCGTGCCGTGCCTCGGTCTCGAGCTCGGCACCGTCACGGGCGTCGGTTCGGACATCGCCGACGCGGCGACGCGCACGCGCTTCTGGGCGGCCGCGGACGCGAAGCTCGCGCTGCGCGTCGATCTTTCCGAACACTACTGGTTCGTCGAGGCGAACGGCGGCGTGGTCGCGCCGTTCGTCCGCTACGACTTCGTATTTCGCGACCCCGACACCGACGTGCACGCCATCCCGGCGCTCGGCGCCACGTTCGGCGCGAAGCTCGGGCGGCGCTTCTTCTAGGGCGGTCCCCCGATGCGCTGGCGCACGGCCGTCTCGAAGTCCTCGATGCGCGTGTTCGGGCACGCGGGAAGCGCGCCGAAGCGATGCTCCCACGACGTGGCGGCGCCGCTCGGGTTCGTCGGGGCGCCGAAAATCACGGAAACGGGCTCGACTTCCTCACACGCGTCGAGCATTCCCCAACCGATGCGGTTGCTCCACGTGCTGGTCGGGGACGTGAGCCCGCCCCAAGCGTCGGGAACGAGCATGCGCCCGAGCAGCGTCTCGGTCGCGGCGACGACGTCGATGACCCACGCTCCGTACCAGGTCGAACCGCTCGCGCCCGGCTCGAGCTCGGCGAGACGCAGACGATAGGGCCGGCACGCCTCCCATTCGTAGATCGCGTTGATCGACCACCATTCGCCGCGCACCTCTTGCGCGAGGTACGCGCGCGCGTTCGGGTACGCGATGTCGCCGAGCTCCGCGGCGAGCGGGGGGCCGGAGATCCAAAACTGCGCGAGCTTCGCGCGCTCGACGGGTCCGGCGGGCGGATCGGCCTGAAAGCCGCCTTGTGACTGGAACGCGAGCAGCACGACCGGGCCGGCCGCGAACGGCACTTCGTGCGTCCACACGAACCCGTCGGTCATGCTCTCCGTTTCGAGCCGCACCTCGATTTCGATCGAGTCGTACGGCGTCGGAACGGTCCAATCCGTGTACGGCACGGTGACCGAAACGGCCGAGCCCGACGGGCTCGTGAGCACCGTTTCGCCCGCGGCGGCGCACTCCGGCGTACCGCTGCCCGCGTCTTTCGCGCCGGCCGCCTTGCCCCACGAACCGAGCGGCACCTCCCCCGTGCACGCGGCCGCGCAAACGGCGAACGGAGCGAAAGCGAGAGTTTTCGGAAACCTCAAAGGCTACTCGGCGATCAACGAGCGGACCCTCTTTTCGTACGGGCCGTTCGGGTGCGAGCGCAAGAAGTCTTCGCCGAGACGCACGGCCCGCGCCCTTTCGCCCGCCGCGAGCAGCGCTTCGACGCGAAGAACGGTGGCTTCCGAACCGAGACGCCTTTCGGGGTAGCTCTTGCCGTACTCGTCGAGCGCGCGCAACGCCGCGTTCGGCTTGCCTCCGGCGAGCGCGCGGCGCGCTCCTTCGAGGGCGGCAATCTCGCCCGAGAGTCCGTCGCTCTTGCGCTCCGGCTGAGCGCGCACGGCTCGCGCCGGGGCGTGCGCCGGCGCCGCCACGGGCTCGGGCGCCGGGGTCGGGAGCGCCTGCACGGGCTCCGGCACGGGCGCGTGCGGCGCCGCAACGACGGTCACGGCCGGCCGCGGAGCGGGCGCGTCCGTCTTCTCGCCCGACCACGCCGAGACACCCGCCCAAACCGCAATGGCCGACGCCGCCCCGCCGCCCGCCGCGAAGAGCCAGCCGCGCATGGAAGCGTCTGCGCCCGTCGAGATCGCGAGCGTCGAGAACAAGCCGCCGAAACCGAGCCCCGCGAGGATACGGCGCCGGCCGCGGTGCGACGGCGCGTCCCTCCGCCCCGCCTGCAAGAGCTTGGCCTCGAAATCCGACGCGCCTTCCTCAATCAATCTCCTGGGATCGCTCATGGTGTACCTTTTCGGCCGGAACCCACGCCGCCGACGAGTTTCGCCTGGTCATGAAAGACTTCGCGCGCGCGCCGCAGCCGCGACGCCACGGTGCCTCGCGGGAGGCTCAAGAGACTCGCGATGTCGTCGATGGACAGCTCTTCGAGCTCGAACAGCACGAACACCGCGCGCAGGTCCTCACTGAGACCGTCGAGCACCCGATCCAGGAGCGCCCGGTCCTCGAGCCGCTGCGTGAGCTCTTCGGGGTTCGGATTCGCGGGCCGCGGGTGCGACGAGTAGCTGCGCTCGGCGGCTTCGCGACGCCGGTACGAGCGCCGGGAGTGTCCGGCGATACGCGCCGCGACACCCACCAGAAAACTCCGTTCGCTTCCTCTCTTGATGAGCGCGAGCTTTTCGCTCGCGATCAAGAAAACGCGTTGCGTCGCGTCGTCGACGTCGGCCTCGAGCACGCCGAAGCGCCGCAGGCTCCGCCAAACGAAATCGAGGTGCTCGTCGACGAGCAGGCGGAGGTTTGCCGGCGTGCTCTCGTCGTCGGAAGGGCGCACCGCCACGAGCCCGGACTTCGCGGGCGGGTCTTCTGGGGTGCGCGCACTCGTGCTCAGGACCATGGCCGGCCGCTCTCGAGCGTAATGCCCGGAATCCGGCCCCGGGATCGAGACGCGACCCGGTTTGTCAGTATGAACGCAAAGTTTCATCGAGCACGGATTTGCTCACCCGGCCGGGTTTCTGGACGGCAGTCCGGCCGCGCCGGGCTCGAGATCGGCGGCACTCACGAATTGCCGGTAAAGGCTCGCGTAGCGACCGCCATGCCGCAGGAGCTCCGTGTGCGAGCCGCGCTCGACGATGGCGCCGTGCTCGAGGACGAGAACCTGGTCGGCGTGCCGAATCGTGCTCAGCCGGTGAGCGACGACGAAGCTCGTCCGGCCTGCGAGCAAGCGGCGGAGCGCGTCTTGAATGCGCGCTTCGGTGACGGGATCGACCGAGCTCGTCGCTTCGTCGAGCAAGAGGACGCGCGGCGCCGCCAGCAAGGCCCTCACGAAGCAGACGATCTGGCGTTGGCCGGCCGAGAGCCCCGCGCCGCCCTCCCCCACGTCGGTGGCGAAACCATCCGGCAAATCGTCGATGAGGTCGAGCACTCCGAGCTCGCGGGCGGCCTCGCGGATCTCCTCGTCCTTCGCTTCGGGGCGCCCGAGCCGGACGTTGTCGAAGAGAGTGCCGGAAAATAGATAATTCTCCTGCGTGACGCTCGCGATCTGCGCGCGCAGCGAGCGCCCGTCGACGCGGCGGAGATCCAGCCCGTCGACGAACACGGCGCCGCTCGTCGGCTGATAGAGCTTCGCGACGAGCGCCATGATCGTCGTCTTGCCGCCGCCCGTGTGCCCGACGAGCGCGATCGTTTGACCGGGTTCCGCGACGAAGTCGATGTTCCTGAGCACCTTGCGCGACGGCTCGTACTCGAAGCTCACGTCGCGAAATTCGACGCGGCCCCGAACGGGCGGCAGCGGGCTCGCGTCCGACGGGTCGCGCCACGACGGCTCTGCGTCGAGCAGGTGGAAGACTCGCTCGGCACCGGCCATGGCCGTGAGCGCCTGGTTGTACTGGTTTCCGATCATGGGAATGGCGGCGAAGAACGCGTTCGAGAGAAACAGGAACTGAATCAACGCATCGAGCTCGACCTCGCCATGGAGCGCCTGGTAGCCGCCGACGACGAGCAAGATCGATAGGAAGAGCTGCCCGTTGAACTCGAGCAGCGGCTGGAACACGGCCGACTGCTTCGCCGAGTCGTAGTTGTAGCTGGCGTGATCGAAAATGAGCTCGCGGAAGAGCTCGCCGTTCACGCCCTGGCGCACGAAGCCCTGGATCTCGCGAATCCCCGTCACGCTCTCGGCGAGCCGTTCGGTCACGCGCGTGAAGCTCTCTTGCTGCGCGCGGTAGGCGCGGCTCAGGCCCACGCGGAAGGTGCGCACGATCGACCAGA
>DASUTR010000315.1:0-7288 GCA_036374535.1 Polyangiaceae bacterium | reverse complement strand
CACTGGGCGCTCGTCGCGACGGCGGTCGCGGTCGCAACGCCGACGCTCTTTTACCAAAATAGCGGCTGGGTACAGTTCGGCTACCGCTTCTCGAACGACTACGCGATTTTTCTGTTCGCGCTCTTTGCCGTCGGCGGTCGGCGGCTGGGTGTCGGGATCGCCGCCGTGGGCACGTGGGCCATCGTCGTCAATGCATTCGGCGCGGCGACGTTCAATCGGGCCGAAGCGGCGCCGTACTACGTCATCGAGCGGCAGCAGCGAATTCACGAACCCGATTGAGGCTTCGTCCGCAAGGGCTCGGATAGCGCGGTGGCCGTCACGGGGCGGTCACTGGCAGACCATGCCGGCGGATGTCCCGGGTCCGCAGCGTCGGCTGAGCGACACGCCTGGGCACCGTGTTTGCACTGCCGGCACCCATGACCATTCGAGACACCACTCGGACCACCCCCTCGCCGAGCCCCGCCGAAGAGGACGAGACGTGGCAACGGGCCCACGACGAGCTCGTGCGAATCGCGGAGACTCGCACACGCCTCGACAGCGACGAAGGCCGCTGGCTCGTCGTCGCCGCTCGGGAAGGAACGCACGCGCGGCTCGGCTACGCGAGCTTCGTCGAATACATCGAGCGGCTTTTCGGATACTCCCCGCGATTCACGTTGGAGAGGCTGCGGGTGGCGGAGGCACTCGAACGCCTCCCAAGGACGGCGGAGGCGCTCGGCGAAGGATCGCTCACCTGGTCCGCGGCGCGCGAGCTCACGCGAGTGGCCGTGCCCGAAACGGAAGCCAAGTGGCTGGCGGCCGCAAGCGGTAGGACGGTACGAGACGTGGAAGAGCTCGTAGCCGGTCATCCCGTCGGGAGCAGGCCGAGCGACCCACCGGATGCGGGACTCCGGCGACACGTCATTCGTCTCGAGGTGTCTGGAGAGACCCTTGCAGCATTTCGCGAAGCGATGGCAAAGCTTCGAAGAGACGCTGGCGCGCCGCTCGACAACGATGCGGCGGTGCTGATGCTGGCGAGGTATGTCCTCGGTGGACCGGCAGACGAAGGGAGAGCGAGTTATCAGGTGTCCCTGTCGGTTTGCGAGCGGTGCCGGCGCGGGTTTCAGTCGAGCAAGGGCACGGTGGTCGAAGTCGACCAAGACGTGATGAGGATGATGACGTGCGATTCGCAGCAGGTCGGTGCTGTGGATAACTCGACCCACGTGGGTCGAGAGTCCGAGCAATCGGAACAGAGTCGAAGCCACGCGGCGCCTCGAGAACGAGAACCCGGGAACGGGGCACCGGTGCGTGCGACTCAGTCGATTCCGCCGGCGGTTCGCCGTAAGGTCCTGAACCGCGACGCACGGCGCTGCCGAGTGCCGGGGTGTCGCCACGCGGTCTTTCTCGACGTGCATCACATCGAGGCTCGCGGCGACGGAGGGGGAAACGAGCCTGACAATCTCGTAACGCTTTGCGGAGCGCACCATCGCGCGGTCCACCGCGGCGTTCTTCGCATCCAGAGGGACGAGGCGGGGGTTCTCGAGTACCGCCACGCCGATGGCTCCCCCTATGGGGCGCCGCGACCGTTCGTGGGAGTCGTCGATGCGCGTGCGAAGGCATTTCGGGCGCTTCGCTCGTTGGGTTTTCGCGATGCCGAGGTTCGGATGGCGCTCAGGCGAGCCATCGAGAAGGGGACCTCCGAGTCGACGGCGGAGTCACTGCTGCGCGGAGCTCTTCGTGAGCTCGTGGCGGCTGCTTAGAGTTTCGGGGCGCCGGGGATCTCTGCGCGTAGTCGGCCTCGGGTCAGTTCACGCGCCGTAGGCGAGGTATCGGTTCCCTTGAAGCGGCGTCCGAGTCGCAGCGAAGCGACGCCGACGGACCCCGAACCCATGAAGGGATCGACGACCAACGCGTCCGGAACGGTGCTTTGACGAATCAACACCTCGGACACTTCGACGGGTTTCTCCGCAGGGTATCCCCTTGCGATCCGGGACGCGCTGATAACATCGGCGATTCCAAGATCGTTGAGCTTTCGCTTGCCCTTCTCGAAGAACAAGATGAGCTCGTAGCGGGAACGATAGTGGTATCCCATCCCGATCTTTTGCTTGTCCCACACGAGAGGCTTCCAGAACTTGAACCCCGCGGCTTCCGCGAGCGGCTTTGCGACGAACATGGTCTCCTGATCGACGAACAGGTAGAAATGTGAGTCGCGCTTGAGGACGCGATACACCGCTCGGAAGAGCTCCGGAAAGCGATGGTTCGGAAAGACCGAGAACCAATCGTTGCTGGATGACTTCGAATGCTTGAGCCGCGTCGTCGTTCCGATAGCCCGGTGCTTTTCGAGAGACTCGTAGGGCGGGTCGGTAATCAAGAGGTCAACGCTTGCCGCAGGCAATCCGTCCAGCCACGCGACCGCGTCGCTATCGCCGAGCTCGAACCGAACGTCCTCGTCACGAGGCGACACGGGACCACTCGCAAGCGAGCCGAAAGTGAAAGTACCGTTCGATCCGTCCACGCGGCCAACCTATACTGTGCAGACGCGCAGGTCTAGCTGTGCGGACATTGTTTGTCATATCAGCGCGGAAGCGGCCCGTCAGTCTTCCGTCAGGTCGAGGCCGAAGAAAAGCCGCAGCCAAGGATCGAAATCGTCGAAGTCCACGGCACGACCAGAAGCGATCAAGAACGACTTGATGTTCGCGCTGAACCCCGGGCCGCTGAACACCACGAGCCCCGGGATGGGCCATGCTGCGATGTCTTGGATGATCGCCGGGATCTTTTCCTCGGCGCTGCCTTGCGTGCCCTGGAATTTACACTCGACGCCGAGGCGGCGACGCGACGCGGGGTCCGTCAGGATGACGTCGATCATGCGCACCGCACCCCAGATTCTTCTGCCGCACTGATATTGCTCGCGCGCAAGCAGCCCGAGTTCGTGCGCCGTCGCAACGACCTCTTTACAGAGGACATCGCCGCTCAGGACTGCTGTCGCGCGACCCGGCATGTCAGGAGATGAGCACCTCGGTGACGGTGCCGCGTCGGCTCGCCTTGCTGTTCACGACGCGTGTCGCCTGCACCGGCGTGATGGTAAAGCCGCTCTTGTAGAGTTCGAAGACTTCGGGCGCCGACGAGTTCGAGAGCAAGACGTGGACGCCGCGCTTCTTGAGCGATCGCGCGAGATCGCGCAGGCGCCGTTGTTCGTCGAGATCGAACCCGCCCTTCGTGTACGAGGCGAACGATGACGTCGCCGACAACGGCACGTACGGCGGATCGAAGTACACGAAGTCGTTCCGCTTGGCCTTTGCCACCGCTTTTTCGAAATCGTCGAGTCGGATGTCTGCATCGGCGAGCGCGTCCGAGCAGCGACGCAGCGTTTCGGGGTCGTAGAAGGCGGGCTTTTCGTAGCGGCCGAACGGTACGTTGAAGCGGTTCTTGCTGTTGACGCGGTAGAGTCCGTTGTAACCGGTCTTGTTCAGGTAGATGAGCCACGCCGCGACTTCGGCGTCGCTCTTCTTGGCATCGATGTCTTCGTCGCGCGTGCGGTAATAGTCCTCTCTCGTCTTGCCCCGATTCTTGAGGCTGCGGAGAACCTTTTCCACGTCGTCGCGTACGCCCTTGTAGGCGCGAATGAGGCGCGCGTTCGTGTCTGCAAGCACCGGAGGCTTCCCCGTGGAGCCCCGCGTGCTCATCAGATCGAAAAACACGGCGCCACCGCCGAGGAACGGCTCGAAGTAGCGTTCGAACTTCTCCGGCACGCGCTCGCGAATTGCCCAGAGAAGCTGGCGCTTTCCGCCGACCCATTTCAGAAATGGCTTCGCCGGTTGCCGTTCGAGCAAGGGCGCAGCGCTGGTCACGCGCGCAGAGTATCACCGCTTCGAGCCGTCCGCGCCCGCGGACGATGATCGAGGCGGCCGGCCAGGCCGGCGAGCCCTCTGGCCGCGGTTCGAGCCCGCCGGCTTCGGCACCACGCGGCCACGCTCTCGCGGGTCCTCGGCCTCCGCCTGGCCGCGGTGCCGAACGGAACTACGACCAGGACCTGAGCGCCGCCGCCGCACCGAGCGTGCGGCATGACCCGGCTGCGTTCACTTCAGCGTAGCTTTGACCGTGATTTCGGCGCCGCCCTTCAGCAGCTTCGAAATCGGGCAACCCGTGCGCGTCGCTTCCACGGCTTCCTGGAACTTCGCCGGATCGATCCCGGGAACCTCCGCGTCCGTGTAGAGATCGATCTTCGAAACGCGCATGCCGCCTGCGGGGTCCGGATCGAGATGCACGTCGGCCTTCGTCTTCACGCTCTTCGGAACGTTGCCGCCCTTCGAAAGGTTTGCAGAGAGCGCCATCGAGAAACAGCCCGCGTGCGCTGCGGCGATGAGCTCCTCGGGATTCGAGCCAGCGGCTTCTTCGAATCGGGACGCGAAGGTGAAGGGGCCCGTGTAGGCGCCCTTTCCGACCGTCATCGTACCGTTGCCGCCTTTGAGATCGCCTTCCCACTGAGCCGTGGAGCTTCGAATCGCCATGTTCTCTGATACCTCCGGGGGCGCTTTCGTAACGCCAGCGCGCGGTCCCCGCAAGAGTTACTTCGGCGCTTTCGTCGATGCGGCCGGCTTTGCCCCCGGTAACGTCTTACGCTTGATCGTCACCTTTTCGATCTTCGTCGGGTTGACCGAGCGATCGCCGCGAACTTCGACGCTCGCGAGCTTCTCGATGACGGCGTCCGGCCCGCATTCGCCGAAAATCGTGTAGCTGCGGTCGAGGTGCGGCGCGGCGGCGTCGGTGATGAAAAACTGCATGCCGTTCGTATTCGGGCCGCGGTTGGCCATGCACAGAAGGCCGCGACGGTCGTGCGTGGCGCCCTGCCACACCTCGTCCGGAATCACATATCCCGGTTCGCCGCCGCCCGTTCCGGCAGGATCGCCGCCCTGGACCATGAAACCCTTGATGACTCGGTGAAACGTCGTGCCGTCATAGGCGGCCTTCTTCACCCACTCGCCGGAGGGATCTTTGAAAGGGCGGAGGCCGCGAGCGAGGCCGACGAAGTTCGCGACGGTGATCGGTGCCTTGTCATCGAGGAGTTTGCACTCGAGCTTACCCTGGCCCGTGTGAATTTCGGCGACGAGCGACCCCTTGCCGGTGAGTCCCTTGACGGCGTCGTCGAGTGTGAATTTGCCGCCGAGCGGATCACCGGAGGCCGGGGCTGCCGGGGAAGTCGGAGCGGATGGCGGATTGGCTCCTGCATTTTGCGTCGCCGGCTTCGCCTTCGGCGGCTCCGGCGTTTCGATCGCCGGGCGCTCTTCGGGCTGCGGCTCGCGCGGCTCCTCGCGGCAGCCGAAGGAAGAAAACGCGAGGCAGGCGAGTGGGAATAGACGAATGGGATGCATCGGGTTTGCCTTTACAGTTGGAGGGAGGCCTTCATTCCGGGTGTCACGCCGTGTTCGCGCGACCATCCGGCGTTCACTTCGAGGACGTACGCGGCGGGGCATCCGACCGAACGCGGCTCTTCGTTCAGCACCGGAACCTGTTCGAGCACGCCGACGACCGTGCCGTCCTTCGCGAGGAACAACATATCGAGCGGTAGGCACGTGTTCTTCATCCAGAAATGGCGGCGACGCTCGTCACCGAACGAAAAGATCATGCCCCGGTCGCGGCCCAGGCTCGTCCGGTACATGAGCCCGCGCCGGATCTCGCGCTTCGTCCGAGCGACCTCGACGCCGAGCGCGGGAGCACCCCTGGCCGACGGGAACGTGACCTTGCCGCGGGCGAGCGGCGCGCCCGGTGGTTCCGGATCCCGCGGGCACGATGCGGCCTTGCCCGCTTTCTGCGGTGGGGACGACCGCAGCTCCTCGACGCAACGGCCCGTGTTGCTCGGTTCCACCGGAGCGCCGAAGGCGAGCGCGAGCGGGAGGAGGCCGAGGACGAGGTCACGCACGCCCAGGGTTCTAGCGAAGATTCTCGGCGCGCAAAAGCCACCGCGCGGCGCGTGGGCCGCGCGGTGCGCGTTGCCGGAGGTGGATCGGCGTTCTATGCTCCGGGTATGGTGATGCTGCGGCCGGGGCGACCATCGGCGCCGCGCGTTCGAGTCCGCGCGCGGAGCATCTTGGGTATCGTCGCCCTCGGTGCCGTGCTGTTCGGCGGGTGTGGCGGAAGTTCGAAGGTCGTCGAGGGCGACGACGGTGGTGCGGGCGAGGGTGCGGCGCCGTCCGGGGGCGCCACCGCAGCCGGTGGAACCGCGGGCGTCGCCGGCACGTCGGGCACCGGAACGGGCGGAACCAGCGGGACGTCGACGGGCGGCAGCGCTGGCGAGCCGCCCGATACCGACCCCGGCTGCCCCGATATTCCGGCGCCGCCCGGTAGGTACGAGTGCGACGTCTTCGGCTCGCCGAGCGGCTGCGAGTCGGGTGAGGGGTGCTACCCGACGATCGAGCATCCGTTCGGTACGGGCTGCGATCAGCAGGTGCACGGCTCGCGTTGCGCCTACGCGGGTACGGGCGTTCAGGGAGAATTCTGTCCGGGGGGAACGCTCGACTGCGCGCCGGGGTTCATCTGCATCGTCGGCGCTCAATCGGGCTCGCGCTGCATGCGCATGTGCGCCATCGACGGATCCATGCCTTGTCCATCGGGCCTCTTTTGCGGTGAGACCGACGCGTTCGGCGTCGGAGTGTGCGCGTGAGACGGGCGCTCGTTCTATCGGTACTCGTCGTTGGCTGCGCGCGCACGGGGCTGCTCGAGGGCGATGCCGACGGCTCCGCGGGCTCCGGCGGCTCGACCTTTCCCGAGTGTCGAACGAGCGCGGACTGCGTCGTAGCGGATCCATGTGTCCCGCCGCGCTGCATCGAGCTCGACGTCGAAGGTGAGCTTCAATTCCGGTGCGTGCCCGAGCCGGTCATTTGTGACGATTTGGACGAGTGCACGCTCGATCGCTGCGAACCGGCGACCGGACTGTGCCGGCACGAGCGCCCGGCCGACGCGGACGGCGACGGCTACCTCGCGCTCCCGCCTCCCGAAATCCCGGCGCGCTGCGGCGTCTGGGACTGCGACGACGCCGACGCGAGCGTTCGGCCCGGTGCCGGGGAGGTCTGTGACGGCCGCGACAACGACTGCAACGATGCCATCGACGAGGGCTTCGATTACACGAGCGTCGAGGCAGCGCCCGTGCCGATCGCGCCGATCGAGCGAGGCCGCGCGACGCGCGGCGGGCTCGCATGGAACGGCTCGGCGTACGGCGTCACGTACAACACGACCGGCCGCAAACAGAGCTACTTCAAGCTCCTCACGGCGTCGGGATTCGACGCGAGCGCGGAAGTCGAGGTAAGCCACATCAACG
>DASUTR010000314.1:0-9641 GCA_036374535.1 Polyangiaceae bacterium | reverse complement strand
GGTCCACGAGCCCGTGCCGAACGCCGGTTTCGTGCCGTCGTACGTCTCGAAATCCGTGATCGCCGGTGCCGTGGGGACGACCTTCGTCGCGCAGAGCTTCTGCACCACCATGCCGCCCGAGCCCCCCGTGCCGGAGCCCGCCGAGCCGCCCGTCGTCGCCGAGCCGCCCGTCGCCGAGCCGCCCGTCGCCGAGCCGCCCGTCGCCGAGCCGCCCGTGCCCGTCGTTCCGCCGGAGCCCGTGCCGCCGCTACCGCAGGAAGTCGAGCAGATGCCGCTACATACCGTCGTTCCCGGCGGACAGGCGCAGGCGCCGTTGCAGGTCGCACCGGTCGGACAGACCGTGCCGCAGGCGCCGCAGTTGAACGGGTCGCTCTGCGTGTTGACGCAGACGTTCCCGCACGTGGTCTGTCCGCACGTCGCGCTGCACGTCCCGTTCGAGCAGAAGCTCGCCGCCGGTGGACAGACGTTACCGACGCTGCCGCAATGGTTGGGATCGGACTCCAGGTTCAGGCAGAGATTCCCGCTCGCCGTGTAAGGCGGAACGCACGCGCACTGTCCGGCCTTGCAAAACTGACCTTGCACGCAGGCGTTCCCGCAGGCGCCGCAGTTCTCCGCGCTCGACTGGGTGTCGCCGCAGGCGCCGTCGTCGGGGTCTTGGGTTTCCCCCGCGCAGGCGAGGGCCACGAGCACCGGTGCGATGACCGAACCACCGAGCATGAGCAAGCGAGAACGACGGAACGCGAGCATGAAGAAACTCCTCTTCGGGGCAGGGCGCGGGATCACTGGATCCGGCAGTAAAATCCGTTGGTGGTGACGGAGCCGCTACCGGTGAAAATCTCGGTGCCGGCTTGGACGGACGTGAGGTAGCGCGAGCTCTGCACCCAGCCTCGCGACACGAGATCGGCGGCGAACGCCGACATGTTGAGCACGGCGGTCGCCGCGTTCGTCGTCCGCACGTACGAGTACACCGGCTGAACGGTCGTGCCGCGGTAGAGATCCCACTCCGCGCCGCCGATCGTCACGGTCGTCTGCCGAGACCCCACCGGGCCCGCGCCGCCGGCGCGGTGGAGCCACACCATGATCTCTTCGCTCGGCGCGCTGTTGTACGTCGGCGTATTCGTGGTGTGGAGCCACATGTCGTACGCGACGTTCATCGTGCCGCTGCCGGTCACGGTGAAGCTCCAGCCGCAGTTGACGGCGCGGTTCGCCGAAAGCTGGATGGGGAGCCCGGTGCCGTCGATGCGGAAGTCGTCGTACTGCCAGCCGAAGACGAGGCTCGCGAACGTCATCACCTGGCCGTTTCCGGCCCAGTTCCAGTCGGTGGACCATCCGACGAGGTCGCCCTGCTGGCAACGCTGCGCGATGCTCTGGAAGTTCGAGCTGGCCGAGCAGTTGGCGGAACCCGTGTTGCTCTCGGGCACGCCCCACCAGTTGTTGTTGACCCAGTACTTGCCCATCGTGATGTAGGCATTGCGGGCGCAGGTCCTACCCGTGTTCGACCCGCCGCAGTTGACGCTCGCGGGGTCGACGCAGCCGCCGGACAGACATTGCTGGCTGCCGCTGCACGCCGTCGTGCAGTTGCCGCAATGAGCTTCGTCGCTCGTGATGTCGTAGCAGGTGCCCGAGCACGCCATGCCGTTGTTCGGGCACACGCACACTCCGTTCGTGCACGTCGCGCCCGTCGCGCAGCGCATACCGCACGCTCCGCAGTTCGCTTCGTCGCTGTAGACGTCTTGGCAGGCGCCGCCGTTGCACGACGCGGTCCCCGTGCGGCAGCGGCACATGCTCGCCGCGCAGTCCTGATCGGCGGGGCAGGCGCGCCCGCACATGCCGCAGTTGTTCTTGTGCCCCGTGATGTCGAAGCACGAGCCGTTGCAATTCGTCAAACCAGCCGCGCACATGCCCGTCATGCACGTCCCGTTCGAGCAAATCTGCGTCGCCGTGCAGCTGCGTCCGCACGCGCCGCAGTTCGACGCGTCCGACGTAACGCAGGCCCCGCTGCACTCGAGAAAGCCGCCCGGACACGCGCAGGCGCCGTTCGTGCACGTCTGATCGGCGCGACACGCCGGCGTGCAGTCGACCGCGCCGCCGCTACCGCCGGTCGGGTTCGCGCCGCCCATGGCGCCCGCCGAGCCGCCCTGGGGCGCGGTGCCGCCCTCGGGGTTCGTGCCGCCCTGGGGATTCGTGCCGCCGCTCGAGCCGGCAGCCCCGCCCTGCGGGTTCGTGCCGCCCTGAGGGCCCGTTCCACCCGCCGGGTTCGTGCCGCCCGTCACGTAGGTGCCGCCGGTCGGGTAAGCACCGCCGGTCGGCCGGGTACCGCCGCCACCGTCCTCACCGCCGTCGGTGGAAGCGGTGCCGCCGCATCCGAAGGGAACGAGGCAAGCGACGAGAAGTCCCGCTAAGAGGGTTCGAACCCGCATGACCATGGCAGCAGTTCTGCGGAGTGTAACCGGTCCCAGGTCCGCTTTCCAGGCATGATGCCGCAGTTTTTCCGCCATATCGAGGGACGTCGCGGGAGCCGGAACAACCAATCATAACGTTGCTGCTCTGTCGGGATTTTTCACGGCAAGACGGAAGACCGGGACAAGGCTCGGGATGGAAGAGACAGGGATGGGGGGACGGGGACCGGGCGCGTCGCACGGTGCTCGCGCACTGCGGCGACGGTTCACGATGGTCGGCAACGAGGGTGCGCCTCGCACCATCCACGACTTCCCGACGAAAATCGGCGGACCGTCAGTCGAGTTTTTTGACGAGTTCGAGGAACGCCGTGTCCTCGCCGCCCTCGGGCCTGCGCGAATGTCGCAGGTACTTGCCGCCCCCCTGATTGAGCTCGCAGTGGATGCTCTCCGTGTACTTTTTGAGCGCGGTCTCGACGTCGCGCGCCGC
Source organism: Polyangiaceae bacterium (assembly GCA_036374535.1). GTDB lineage: Bacteria > Myxococcota_A > Polyangia > Polyangiales > Polyangiaceae > PMG-095. Next base: position 6,755 of record DASUTR010000314.1, on the reverse strand, counting down.
GATCACGGCGTCGCCGATCTCACGCAGCGCGACGTCCATCGCGCACTCGGCGCGACCTTCCGGGATCGCGACGGGCTTCGCGTCGATGCAGCAGCCGCTGTGGACCACGGAGAACGCGGCCATGTCGTACCAACCGATGCGCGCGAAGATCTTCATGGCGTCGGTGGTGACGCCCTTGGGCGCTCCCGCGACGACGGCTCCGTGCAGTTTTTCTCCGCCCGTACGGGGATCGGTCTCGCTACACAGCCAGTCGAGTTTCGGCGCCTTGCCGAACGCGCCGCGAGGAAGGTACCCGGCGACGCAGCTAGCGAGCTTGTTGCCGAGGTTCTGCTCGTCCGCCATGACGGGCACCTCGCCGAGCTCGATCGCCGACGCGCTCGCTTCGGGAGCCTCGGCCGGGCGCTGGACCTCTTTTACGATCTGTTTCGGACGCACGAGCGCCCACGCGAAGACCGCGAGGCTCGGCACGATGATCGCCAGGATGCCGAACAGGACGAGCCGCCGCCGGCGTGGTCGGGGCGCCACCGTTCGCACCGCGGGGGGCGGCGCGGTTCGCGGGCCGTGCGGCAGCGGCGGCGGATGCGTATGGTGCCCCGGCGGCAGCGGCTCTTCGCCCGCGTGATCGACGAACCAACGCGCGAGCTCGCGCCGGAAATCGTGCAAGTCGCCGCGGCCCTCTTTTTCGCGAGCGAGCGCGTGGCGCAGCGTCTTTTGCAACACGGGGTCCGCGATGCCGGCGCTTTCGAGCTCGGCTTCCGTCGTGTAACCCGGCCCTGGCGGGCGCGCGCCCGTCAGCATGAGATGCAGGAGCGCGGCGACGGCCCACGCGTCGTCCCGCGGTGTCGGAGCGCCCGGCGCGTGCTCGGGCGCGTGCCAGGGCTCGGTTCCGGTTGCCGGCGTGTAAGCGAGGACGGGCGGTTCGCGTCCTTCGGGACCCACGACGACCGAACGGGCGTGCACGAATCCGTGCGTCGCGCCGGATTCGTGGAGCGCGTGGAGCGCGTCGGCGACTCGCAGCGCCATGCGCACCGCCGCGACGGGCTCTTTCTTGCCCGACGTGCGCACGCGCTCTTCGAGCGTCTCTCCGTCGATTCTCGCCGCGACCGCAACGCGACGACCGTCGCCGAGCGTGACGAGCTCGAGCAGTTGACCCAGATGTGCGTGCTCGACGGACCGCGCCTTTTCGAGGGCCGACGCCTCGGCCGGCGACACGACCATGAGCACGACGGGAGCGTCGTTCGTTTGCTCGACGCCGAGAAACGCTTCGAGCCCCGCGCTGTCGAGCGGCGCGTCGACGCGGAAGCGGGACGCGATGACGCCGCCGACTTCGAGCTTCCCTTCGGACTCCGAGCTCACCGATAAAGCCTGGCATTTGCGTCGAGAAAGGTAAATTCCCGCAGCGCCGCTCGCTCGCCGCGTTTTCGCTTATCGAAGCCCGACCCTTCGGCCGAGGTCGGGTGCGTGCCTCGGAGCGCCGGAGCCGGCTCGCGCTAGCATGCTCCTCGTCGCATGCGGGTACTGTGTGGAACGAGCGGTTTCAGCTACGCCGAATGGCGCGGCACGTTCTACCCGCCGGATCTCGACGCGAGCGACATGCTCGCGTTCTATTCGTCGCGCCTCGGCACCGTCGAAATCAACAACACATTTTATCAGACGCCGAAGGCGGAGCTCCTCGAGCGCTGGGGGAGCGCCGTGCCATCGACCTTTCGTTTCGCCCTGAAGGCGTCGCGCCGCATCAGTCACGTTCGGCGGCTCAAGGACGCGAGCGAAGAGGTCGGCTACTTCTTCTACGCGGCCGAAGCCCTCGGCGAAAAGCTCGGCCCCGTGCTATTTCAGCTTCCCCCGTTCGCGAAAAAAGACGCCGGCGTCCTGCGCGATTTTCTCGCCTCGCTCCCCAGCACCGCGCGCGCCGCGTTCGAGTTCCGCAATCCGTCGTGGTTCGACGACGAGGTGTACACGATCCTGTCCGACCACGGCGCCGCGCTCTGCGGCGGCGACTCCGACGAAGGCGATCGCTCCCCTCCGTTCGTTCCCACCGCGAAGTGGGGCTACCTGCGCCTGCGAGCGCCGTCGTACGACGCGACGTCGCTCGGCGCGTGGTCCGAAAAGATCCTCGCGCAGCCGTTCGACGAAGCGCACGTGTACCTGAAGCACGAAGTGCTCGGCCCGATGTACGCCGGCTGGCTCGACGCCGTCACGTCGGGAAAGCCCGCGCCCGAGCTCTTGCCGCCGGCGGCGGCCGAGCCCGACCCGGGACCAAAACGGACGAAGAAGCCGCGCGCGAAGAAGCCGAAGCAATAGATGTTACCGTGAGAGGCATGCCTCGGGATCTGCTCCTCGGATGCGGTTCGCGATGGGATTGGCGGTTCAACGTCGGCGGTCGCACCGGCTGGGGCGAGAGGGTGACACTCGACATCGTTCCCACTCACCAACCCGACGTCGTCCACGACCTTCGAAATCCGAAGCTTCCGTTCGCCGACGACGAATTCGATTCGATTCACGCGTACGAAGTCCTCGAGCACATCGGCCCGCAGGGCGACGCCGAGCTCATGTTGGCGCAGTTCTCGGAGTATTGGCGCATCTTGAAGCCGGGAGGTTTCCTCTGCGCGACGTGCCCGTCTTGGAGATCGATGTGGGCCTGGGGGGACCCGTCGCACTCACGCGTATTCAACCGGGGTACGCTCTACTTCTTCAGTCAGGCCGAGTACACGAAGCAGGTCGGCAAGACCCCGATGACCGACTTTCGGTACTGCTACCGCGCCGACTTCGACCTTCACTACGAGAAGGATGACGGCGAGTCGTTCGTGTTTGCGCTTCAGGCCGTGAAGCCGTCGCGAATCGAACCCCGCTTCGCGCCGCTGCCGACCACCTAGCGTCGCGCCAGCCCGAAGACGCGGCCTCCGAGCGCGTGCAGCCGCTCCGTCGCACCGGCGCCGTTCTCGACCGACACGTAGCCCCAGGCGACGGCGACGCGAAGCCCGGCCTTGGCTTCGCACAGCGAACCGCGCGCCGTTTCGAAGCGAAGCCTGGCGTTGCCGCCTTCACTGGCCAGCCCTTCAGCGAGGTTCAGCGCGATGCTGCTCAGCGCCCGGCGGAGTTGTGACGCGAGCTCGCGGTCCCGCCGCGCGACCGCTTCGACGAGCGGCCGCGCAAGCGTGATGACTTCGAAGGCATGTTCGAGAACGTCTTGGTGGAGAGGATTGCGCATGCCCTCTCCCCCGGCGCAGCTCTCATGCCACCCGCCCACAGTAGTTGGTCGTATGTCCCGCGGGTGGCAGGAGAGGTGCGCCCTCCCGCAGGCGCAATCCTCTCCACCAAGCCTCCGGCACAGTCACCGGCACAGTCACGGTCACCGGCACCGACCCAGTCACGGTCACCGGCACAGTCACGGTCACCGTCCACCACGGTGACCGTCACCGTCACCTAACTCTCACTCCGCCGGCTGCGCCGCTTCGCTTCCGCCGGTCTGCGTCGACGCGCTCGAAATGCGCATCCCGTAGAACGAGCGGTACACGAAGAAGAGCATCAGCGCGCCGAACACGACCGCGCAGAGGAGCGTCGTCGTGCGATCGCCGTCGGCGTTCGCATTGAGCATCACGGCGAGCTCGACCGCGAGGAGGCCGAAGAGCGTCGTAAACTTGATGATGGGGTTCATCGCGACGGACGACGTGTCCTTGAAGGGGTCGCCGACGGTGTCGCCGACGACGGAGGCCGCGTGGAGGTCGGAGCCCTTCTCCTTCAGCTCGACTTCCACGATCTTCTTCGCGTTGTCCCAGGCTCCGCCGGCGTTCGCGAGGAACAGCGCCTGGAACAGGCCGAAGAGGGCGAGGGAAATCAGGTAGCCGATGAAGAAGAACGAGTCGAGGCACGCGAACGCGAGCGTCCCGAAGAACACCACCAAGAAGATGTTGATCATGCCCTTCTGCGCGTACTGCGTGCAGATCTCGACGACCTTCTTCGAGTCCTCGATCGACGCCTTGGTCGCGCCTTCGAGCTTCATGTTGCGCTTGATGAATTCGACGGCGCGGTAGGCGCCCGCGACGACGGCTTGCGTGCTCGCGCCCGTGAACCAGAAGATCACGGAGCCGCCCGCAATCATGCCGAGCAAGAACGGCGGGTGGAGAATCGACAGCTTGTCGATGTCCGTCGTGAGCCCGTTCGTCAGGAGCACCACGATCGAGAAGATCATGGTCGTCGCACCGACGACCGCCGTGCCGATGAGCACCGGTTTCGCCGTCGCCTTGAAGGTGTTGCCGGCGCCGTCGTTCTCTTCCAAGAGCTCCTTCGCCCTTTCGAAGTCGACCTTGTAGCCGTGCTTCTTCTCGATCTCTTCCTTGGCGCCCGGGATCTCCGTGATGGTCGAGAGCTCGAAGACGCTCTGCGCGTTGTCGGTGACCGGGCCGTAGGAATCGACGGCGATGGTCACGGGGCCCATGCCGAGGAACCCGAACGCCACGAGACCGAACGCGAAAATGGGCGCGGCTTGCATCAAGTCGCCGAGACCCATTCCGCTCACGATATAGGACACGCCCATCAGCACGAGCAGCACGATGCCCATCCAGAAGGCGCTGAAGTTTCCGGCCGTGAGACCCGAGAGGATGTTCAGCGACGGCCCGCCCTCGCGCGACGAGGTCACGACCTCCGACACGTGGCCGGAGGTCGTCGAGGTGAAGACCTTGATGAGCTCGGGGATGATCGCGCCGGCGAGCGTGCCGCACGAGATGATGAGCGAGAGCTTCCACCAGAGCGTGCCGTCCCCGAGGTCCGGGATGAGCACGTTCGAAACGACGAACGTCGCGGCGAGCGAGACGAACGACGTGATCCACACGAGCCAGGTGAGCGGATGCTCGAAGTTCACCTTCTTCGCGCGCTCGATTGCGCCCTTCTGGAACGCCTCGTTCACCCAGTAAGAGAGGACGCTCGCGACGACCATGACGATGCGCATCGCGAAGATCCAGACGAGCAGCAGCACCTGCACCTTGGGATCCGGCACGGCGAGCAGGATGAACGAGATCAGCGCGACACCCGTCACGCCGTACGTTTCGAAGCCGTCGGCGCTCGGGCCGACCGAGTCACCGGCGTTGTCGCCCGTGCAGTCGGCGATGACGCCGGGGTTGCGGGCGTCGTCTTCCTTGACCTTGAAGACGATCTTCATGAGGTCGGAGCCGATATCGGCGATCTTCGTGAAGATGCCGCCCGCGATGCGCAGGGCCGACGCCGCGAGCGATTCGCCGATGGCGAAGCCGATGAAGCAGGGCCCCGCGTAGTCGCCGGGGACGAACAACAGGATGGCGAGCATCAGCACGAGCTCGACGCTGATGAGGAGCATGCCGATGCTCATGCCGGCCTTGAGCGGAATCGCGTAGACCGGATAGGGCTTGCCCTCGAGGCTCGCGAACGCCGTGCGCGAATTCGCGTACGTGTTGATGCGAATGCCGAACCAGGCGACGCCGTAGCTGCCGAGGATGCCGATGGCGCTGAACGCGAGAATGATCGCGACGCGGTCGATTCCCATCTTCTGCAGGAAGCCGAAGTAGATCGCGATGATCGTGCCGACGAGCACGCCGAGCTGGGCGATGAATTTGCCCTGCTGGAAGAGGTACGTCTTGCACGTCTCCCAGATGATCTCGGAGACGTCGGACATCGACTTGTGGGTCGGCAGGTTCTTCACCTGCTTCAGCGTGAGAACGCCGAACGCGATGCCCGCGACCGCGACGAGCAAGCCGAACATGAGGAGGTCGTGTCCGGTCATGCCGAGCACTTCCACCGAGTCGAGCGGCGGAAGCTTCAGATTGGCTTCCCCTCCGTGGTGCTGTTTCTCTGCGTCAGCGAAGGCGAGAGAAGGGAGCAAGAGTGCTCCGACGGCGGCGGCGATGGACGAAGTGAGTGAACCTACGGCACGCAAGATTGCTCGGCTCCTTGTGGGGCGGACCTCGAGCCCGGGCGCGGAGCGCCGAACTCAGGGTCGCCAGGGCGGCCCTCTTAGCGCACTGTGCGCGATGCGGCTAGCGCGCCGCGTCGATAGGGCCGCTCTTTGCCACCTTGCCCCACCCATCCGGCCCGCGGCGTCGCGTAAGCCCTCAAAATCCGTCAGCTTCCGAGACCGGGCGTGTTCCCGCCGTCCCGGCGCTCTTCGTCCTCGAGAACGGCGCCCACGATGGCGGCGCCGATGAGCGGCAGCATCCAGATGAGCCGGCTCTGCGCGACCTTCTGGGGGCGGTCGAAGGCTCGGGAGCGCCACACGCGCATGGTGGTCCTCACTTGGAAGGCGATGATGGCGAGGACAACGAGCACTCCGAGAACGTGAGCCGGTGACATGCGCGGGACGAGGCTAAGGCGCAGATTCGAGCCACGCAAGGTCGCTACGGCGATTCTTGGAGGGGGGTGTAGGCGGCGGAGGAGGTCCCGTGCGCTTGGAACTTACCCGTGGGGCGGGAAGAACGTGGGTCTACGTCGGATTGTGGACCACCGTTTTGGAGGTGAGGTGTCGGTAACCATATGACGTCCCATCGGTCGTTCCTCTTCTGGTCGAGCCAGTTCGTTGCGGTCGGAGCCGTGGCCCTCACACCGGCGCTCGCGCAGGCGGATCTCGCGAATCTTCCCGCACCTCCTCAGGGCTTCGATCAAAGGAACAACGGCATTCCCCACGGGGAGCTCGAGCTCTCGCTCACGTATCCGACACGGAACCGGGGCAGCCAGAAGGTGACGGTCTACCGGCCGCCCGGCTACTCGACGGCGACGCGCTACCCGGTTCT
>DASUTR010000313.1:0-12274 GCA_036374535.1 Polyangiaceae bacterium | reverse complement strand
TCGTTGATTTGCGAGACCGCGAGCATCGCGCTCTGCTGGCGCTGGATGTTCGTCGCCGCCTGCGCGCCTTTGGTCGAAAAGAGCGACCCGAGGACGATCGATTCGTCGTCGAGATAGTCGCCGGTGACCGTGTCGCAGTCCGCGCTCAAGAGCTTCACGCATTCTCCCGAGCTCTTCACGCACACGCTCGGCACGGGTTCGCTCGCGCCGGCCGTTGCCTCCTCCGTACATCGAGCGTTCGACTGGCACACGACGGGATCCTGGCTCGTGGTGTCGGAGCCGATCGTATAGGAGTCGAGCTTCGTGAGTGAATTGCATGCAGAGCTGCCGAAAGCGAAGAGAAGCGCGAGCTTCGTGCGATGCGGGAGGGCGGTGCGAACTCGAGCCATGCTGGATTCTCCGTTGCCCTTCGTCGTGCGAAAGGAGTTGAGCACCCACCTACGGCCGGCTCCGCGATTGCAAAAGCCCATCGCTTCAAAAAGAGACGAGCGCTTAATCGGCCGCGATTCGGGTCGTCTTGGGTGGCGTGACTCACCACCTCTGTCGCACACTCACTCCGTCGTTCGTCGCACTCGCTGCGCTTTTGTGTTCGAACGTCGCACATGCAGCCGACGACGCGGGCGCCTCCGAAACTGCGGCTGCACGCGCGCTCGCGGTCGACGGTGTGAAACTCGCGCTCGCCGACGACTGCGAGGGAGCGCTCGACAAGCTCGACCGCGCGCAAAAGCTCAAACCCTCCCCGATCGTCCTCAGGCACCTCGGTGAGTGCCAGGTCAAGCTCGGACGTTGGGTGGAGGGCAGCGAATCGTTGCGCAAGCTCTTGCGCGAGCCGCTCCCCGAAGACGCGTCGCCCGCGCTCGAGCAAGCGTACGAGAGCGCTCAAACGACGCTCCGCGACGTAAAGCCGCGCATTCCGAACATGAAGATCGTCGTGAACGCTCCGCGCGAAACCGATTTGGTCGTCAAGGTCGACGGCAAGGAAGTCGCCGACTCCGTCGTCGGCGTGGCGTTGCCCACCGACCCCGGCGATCACGTCATCGTCGTGAGCGCGCCGGGCTTCGTTGACGCGACCTCGTCGGTCAAGCTCGGCCCGGGCGCCACCCAAACCGTCACGCTCGACCTGAAGCGAGATCCGCTGTGGACGCCGCCGAAAGCTCCTCCGGCGAGCACGGCAGCCGCCGCGCGCGGCAGCGAACCGACCGAGAAGCCGCGCGGCGCGACGTCGGCACCGGTCGAGGAGAGCTCGGGTGCGAGCAAGACCATCGCCTACGTATCGTACGGCGTCGCGGTGGCGGGCCTCGGCGTCGGAATCGCGTTCGGCCAATCGGCCATGAAGGACGAGCGCGAATTCCGCGAGTCGTGTCCGAACCAGGTCTGCGCCCCCGAGGACAAGGACTCGCTCGAGTTCGCGAAAACCAAGGGAACGATCGCGACGATCGGATTTGCCACGGCCGGAGCAGGTCTCGCACTCGGGACGGTGCTCTTGCTCACGTCGTCGGATTCGAGCTCGGCCAAGAGCGGACGGGCAGCCGCGCCCCGGACGGCCGCATTTCGCCCGCGAGCGAAGATCGGCCTCGGCAACGTCACGCTCGCGACCGATTTCTGACTCACGTTTCGTTCCGTCAAGGTCGCCCGAGCGTGATCGCGTGCTCGGGACAAGCCGCGACGCAGAGCCCGCACGACCGGCACGCTGCCGCGCGCGGCGTGTACGCGGTTTTCTTCCCGTGCACGCGGAGCTTCAGGCGAACGAGGAGCGGAAAGCTCCGATACTCTTCCTCGTCGATGGGGCCGACTTCGAACACGTCGTAGGGGCACACCTCGACGCACTCCGCTTTCCCCTCGCAGCGCTTCCGATCGATGCGCGGGCGGAGCGTCGCGGGCTCGTGGCCGCACGGGTCAGCCGTCTTCATCCGACGAGCTTTACAGCTTTTCCGGTCACCTAACTACTCGCTTGCAGGCGCCGTCCCCGGTATGGCTCCCGTCATGGGTGAAAGCGCAACACCGGCACCTCGTCTCGGCATCGACGCGAGCCACGTTTCGTCGCTGGTCTCGATCGCGGCGCTCGTCCTAGTCGTCGCCGCCGGTAGCGCTTCGACGCTCGTGACGCTCTTCGCCGTGCTCGTGCTCGGCGCGTCCGTCATGACGGCCGTTCACCACGCGGAAGTCGTCGCGGCACGCGTCGGGCCGACGCGCGGCGCGCTCGTGCTCGCGCTCGCCGTCACCGTCATCGAGGTCGGCCTCATCGTTTCGATGATGACGAACGACACGCCGAACTCCGCCGTCGTCGCGCGCGACACCGTGTATTCGGCGGTCATCATCGTCACGAACGGCATCCTCGGCGTGTGCTTGCTCGCCGGAGGCCTGCGCTTTCGAGAGCTCGAGTTCCACGCCGGCGGTACGAGCTCGCTGCTCGCCGTGCTCGCCGTGCTTTCGGGCCTCACGCTGATTCTGCCGAACTACACCACGTCGACGCCCGGGCCCACGTACAACAGCGCCCAGCTCGTGTTCGCTTCGGCGGCTTCGCTCGTCTTGTACGGTTGCCTCGTGTTCGCGCAGACGAAGACGCACAAAGACTACTTCGAGCCGACCGACTCCCGCGGAGACGTGGGTGGGCACGCGGCCCACCCCGTCCCCACGCGGCGTATGGCGTGGCAGAGCTTCGTCTGCCTCATGCTGAGCCTCTGCGCCGTCATCGGGTTCGCGAAGACGCTGAGCCCCGCCATCGAAGAGAGCCTCGTCGCCGTCGGCGCGCCGCGCGCCACGGTCGGCATCGTCATCGCGCTCCTCGTGCTCGCGCCCGAGACGTGGGCGGCCGTGTCCGCAGCGCGCCACAACAAACTCCAAACCAGCCTGAACCTCGCGCTCGGCTCGGGCGCCGCCAGCATCGCGCTCACCATCCCCACCGTCAGCGCGTTCGCCATCGTCACGGACCGCCCCCTCGTTCTCGGTCTCGATTCGAAGAACGTGACGTTCCTGGCGCTCACGTTCGTGACGAGCGGCCTCACGCTCGGCCGCGGCAGTACCACCGCGCTCCAGGGCCTGACCCACCTCGTCTTGCTCGGGTCGTTCCTCGCGTTCTCGTTCATTCCCTGAACGTTCGATGGTACGAATCTCCATGGCCACCGACTACAAGCCCGAAGGCTACACGACGATCTCTCCCTATCTCATCGTCGACGGCGCGGCGCGCACCATCCAGTTCCTGAAAGACGTGTTCGACGCGGCCGAGGTCCGCTCGTACCCGAACGACGAAGGCAAGCTCATGCACGCCGAGGTCCGCATCGACGACAGCATCGTCATGATGGGCGACGCCGCGCAGAGCTGGCCCGCGATCCCCGCGCACGTACACGTGTACGTTCCCGACGTCGACGCGACCTACCGGCGCGCGCTCGCGCACGGTGGCACCTCGGTGCAGGAGCCGGTCAAGAAGCAAGACGAAGACAAGCGCGGCGGCGTGAAGGACCCCGGCGGCACGACGTGGTGGATCTCGACGCGCGTGGGCTAGCGGACGGGCGAGCTAGCGCGTCCGGGCGCGTTTTCCCGCTCGAACGCGCCGTTTGGCCGGCGCCGACTTTCGCCCGGAGCGCGGCGGCGCGCAGTGGTGGCATTTGCACCCGTTCGGCTCGATGAACGCCTCGAAGTATTCCTTGCCGTAGTTGTACGTGAGCTCTTCACCGGGCTCGATGGCGCGACGGGCGAAGATTCGGATCGAGCGACCGTAGCGACGGGCGACGCAGTTCGGTTTGCACGAGTGATTGATGTACCTCGCGACGTTCGTGCGCGGCGAGCCGTTGATGGTCCACTTCGCATCGATCGCGAACAGGTTTCGCGACCTGACCTTGTCGGCGTCCTCCGTGGGGATGAGCTTTCCGACGAAATTGATCAGGTGCGAGCCGCGCGCAATCGGCGCTGCCGCGAAGAGCCCCAATCCCGTGCGCGCGCGCGCCAGACGAAATTTGCTACCGCGCTTCGAGGTCATGCGACGTGGCTCACCAGTTCCGATCGGGAGGAAGACTCTCGTTTCACGGCGCGCAGTCTAGGCGACCGCGATTTCCGTGTCGAACCGCTGCGCGACGCAAAAAAACGGGCTCGGTGAAATCGAGCCCGGCTCGGCCGCGCGCGACCGAGTCGTCGTTTCAGGTTTGGGCCGGGCCTCGACCCGGCGCGTTTCCGTAGCGATTCGGCGTCGCAAGGACCGCCATGGTCACGCGCGAAATGCAAACGAGCCGATCCTCTTCGTCCGTAACACGAACTTCCCACACCTGCGTCGAACGCCCGAGGTGAATGGGCCGCGCCGTGCCGCTGACCCAACCGGAGCTCGCCGCGCGCACGTGGTTTGCGTTGATCTCGAGACCGACGCAGTAGTTCTTCTCTCGGTCGACGACGAAGGTCGCGGCCCAGGAGGCGAGCGTCTCGGCGAGCGCCACCGACGCGCCACCGTGAAGGGCGTGAGCCGGCTGGCGGGTTCGAGCATCGACCGGCATTTTCGCGGTGACGTAGTCGGCACCGGCCTCGACGAACTCGATACCCAAGTGAGAGACCAGCGTGTCGCGACTGTGCTCGTTCACGAGCGCGAGCGGAAAGTCATCGTGCCATATCGCCATGGCGCCGAGACTAGCGCGAACGGCCGGGGTGATACGCCGCTCTGCGCGCATTTGCCAGGCGCGGGTCGACGGCCTAGGAAACGGCTCGGACACGCGTGCTGTCTATCGGAGTACGGTCATCTTTCGCGGCGTCCTTGTGCTGGGCGCTGCTCGTCGTGACGAACGCCCGTGCCGGCGAGCCCGTGAGGTTCGAGTACCACGCGCCCTCCGGATGCCCGGACGAGACCGCATTCGTCGAGCGCGTTCTCGAGCGGTCGCTCGAGCAGCGTCTCGCAACGGGTGGCGAGCTCGCTCGCACGTTCGTCGTCACGGTGGCGGTCGACGAACGCGGCGCGACGGCGAGAGTGGACTTCGTCGACGCCGACGGAAGCAAAGCCTTCAGAAAGGTACGAGGGAGTACGTGCGAGGAGGCGGTGTCCGGAATCGCGCTCGTGTGCGCGCTCGCGCTCGACGGTCGCGCCGTCCCCGACGATCCGAGCGCACCCGCCGCGCCGGTGGACGCTTCCGTGGCCGCCCCTCCGAGCGCTCCGACGCCGCCGCAGACCCCTCCCGCGCAGCCGTCGAACACCGCGCGTGCGGCAGCGCAGCCGACACGCATCGCGTCGACGCTTGCGTTCAGCGTGGGTGCCGGCGCCGCCTATGCGAGCCACAAGGGGCCTTCGGGCGCTCCGGTCGTGGACGTTTTCTTCGACGCGCGACTCGCCGCGCTGGGCCCGTCGGCGCGCGCGAGCGCCTGGCATTCATGGCGTGACTCGACGACGAGCGGCGGCCGAGAAGCGCGGTTTCGGGGCTATGGTCTGCGGCTCGAAGTATGTCCTCTGGCTTTCGGCTCGTCGGTGCTGTTCGCCGAGCCATGTCTGGCGACGGACGCCGGGGTGCTGCTCGCTTCCGCCGTCGAGAGCTCGGCCGTTCCCGAACCGCAATCCAGCACGGAGCCCTGGTGGGATGTCGTCGCCGTCGCCCGTATCGGCTCGGTGGTTTCGGGCTTCCTGCTCTTCGAGGGACAAGGAGAGCTCGCCGTACCGCTCGTCGCCCACCGCTACGGTTTCGGGGAGCCCCCCGTCGAGCCGGCCGTTTTCGACGTGCCGGCCGTGGGCCTAAGTGCGCGCGTCGGCATGGGATTTCGTTTTCGGTGATCGATCCGTGGCGCTCGGCGGGATAAGTGCGAGCCCGTGCCGTACCTCGCCGTCGCCGACGCCTCGGACAACGCGCCGGAAGCGCGCGAGTCGGCACGGCTCGAGGAGCTCGTGCGCGCGGAGCACGCGTACATTTGGCGCCTTTGCCGCCGGCTCGGTCTACCCGAGAGCGACGCCGATGACGCCATTCAACAGGTGTTTCTCACCGCGTCGCGCCGCCTTCCGGAGGTGACGCCGGGACGCGAGCGGGCGTTTCTCTACGGTGTGGCCGTGAACGTCGCGGCCCGTTTTCGCGAGAAGCACGCGAGACGCCGCGAGCAACTGCAGGAAAGCTTCGAAATTTTCGGCTCGGATCTGCCGAGCCCCGAAGATCACCTCGATCACCAGGCGGAGCTCCGCCTGCTCGACGCGATGCTCGACGCCATGCCGGACGACCTCCGAACGGTGTTCGTGCTTCACGAAATCGAACAACAGACTGCGCCCGAGATCGCCGCCGCGCTCGGCATTGCGCTCGGCACCGTGGCGTCGCGGCTCCGGCGTGCCCGCGACGACTTTTCCGCCCGGCTTTCACGCTTTCGAGCTCGCCGCCGCTTCGAAGGAGACCGACGATGACCGTTCACGATGTTTCCGACGACGAACTCGCAGCGAGGCTGATTCGTGCGGGTATCCGAGAAGCACCGCCGCGCGACAGCTTGCAGAAAACGCTGCTCGCGCTCGGCCTAGGGGCGAGCGCCCTCGGAACGGCGGGCTCGGCGGGGGCGCTCGGTTTGGCGAAAGCAAGCGTCGTGATCACGGCGGGAGCGCTCGTCAAATGGGCAGGCGCGGGCGCCGTGGCAGGGCTCGCGCTCGCCGTCACGACGCACGCCGTCTATCGCGCGACGCGCACGGAGTCCTCCCCGGCGTCGCTCGGCCCGGCGCCTTTACGCGAAGCGAGCCGTGTCCCCGAGCTCGCGACGAGCGTGGCGGTGAGCGAGCCCGTGCCCGCGGGAACGGCGCCGTCGCTCGCGCCTCCGGCGGTGCCCCGCCGCTCCTCCCCACCGGCGGCCGAGAGCGCCGAGGCGGAGTCCCCGCTCGCGGCGGAGATCGCCTTCGTCGACGCCGGTCGCGAAGCGTATCAGCGTGGCGATGCGGCGGGGGCGCTCGGGCGCCTCGACGCGTACGAGCGAATGTTCCCCCACCGGCATTTGCTCCCCGAGGTGCTCTATTTGCGCATGCAGTCGCTGCGTCGAAATGGCGAGACGGAGCACGCCATGAAGCTCGCGGAGCGCCTGGTCCGTGATTTTCCGAACAATCCGCATGCTTCGAGCGCCCAGGCGCTGCTGCGGAGCGGAATCGAGCGTTGAGCGGCGGAATGCATTTTTCGTGATCGAACCGGGCGTACCCGGAGGATTAGGAGAACCTCGAATTCATCATGACGGTCTCGAAGAGAAGCGTCTTCTTCCTGGGTCTCGTGGCCGCGCTCGCGCCGTTCGGCGCCTGTAGCGGATACACGAACCTCGGCGATCCCCCCGCGGCAGGCGCCGGCGGCGACGCGGGCGATGGACACGAGACGGGAGGCACAGGTGGGCCTTCCTTGGGTTCGGGTGGAACCTCGGCGGTAACGGGCAACGGTGGGTCTTCGACGGGTCGGGGCGGCCGCGCTACGGGCGGCTCCCCGACGGGGGGTGGGGGAACGGCAGGAAACGGCGTCGGTTCGAGCGGAGGGAAAGGGACCGGAGATGCCGGTCCGAGCACCGGAGGCACGATCGGGTCGGTCGCACCCGACGGAAGCGCGCCCGACGGAAGTGCGCCTGACGCCGACGCGGGAGTTCCGGCCGACGCGTCGACGGGCGATGCGTCGTACGACGACGCTTCCATGCCGCCGGGCGACGGCGGCGGCGATACCGGATGCGAGCTCGACGCGTGCAACGATCACGGTGCCTGCATCGAACGCGAGCGCTGGTCGTTGTGCGACTGCTCCGTCGACCGGTTGCCCGTGTGCGAGCTCCCGCTCTTCCGCGAAATTGGCCCTTCTCGCACCAACGACGAGCTCATCCTCGTGTCCGTCAGCGGCGACGGCAAAACGATCGTCGGCGGCCATCGCCCCCGCGGTTCGGTCGAGCCGAAATTCGGCGTCCGGTGGACTCTCGACGAGGGCCTGGTAGCTCTGCCGCAGGATCCGGCGGGCCCGACCGTCGCGATGGGCGTCAACTTCGACGCCAGCATCATCCGCGGCCGCGTCGAGACGGCGGAGGGCACGATTCTCAAGGACGTCGTTTGGCGGAACGGCGTTCTCGGAACCCCTTCCCCGTCGGACGACGATCCGCTCGGACCGCCACGCATGCGGCCGCCCACCGTCGCCGAGCTGACGCAATTGCTCGTGGATCTCGGAATCGACGCGCGCAGCTGGGACATCTGGGTCGTGAACGACATTTCCGCCGACGGGAAAGTCGTCTTCGGCCTGGGCCTACTTCCCGACCGCGGCGCTCGCTGGCTGCTACGCCTCCCCTGAGCCGCTACGGAACGTTCGCCGACATCACTTCCCACGCGCTGTCGGTGCAGTAGCGGCAGCTCGCGCCGACGAGCAAACCCTTGCCCGTCGCGCCCATGTCGCCCTTCAGCCACCAGTTGAGCCACGCCAGGTTGATCTTGGTGAAGTCACCGCCGTCGGGCTGAAACAGATCGCCGCCGTGGCCGATGTTCTTGCTGAACCACAGCACGGGAACATCCAAGTCGCTGATGGCTTCGTACCCGCCGAGGGCGCCGTCGTACGCGATATCGCTCATACCGCCTTCGACGAATAGTACGGGCGTGTGAATCAAATCGTAGAAGGCTTGATTCGCGCCGGCCATACCGCTGCTCGTGACTCCCCAGGTGACGATGCGCGGATCGAGGACCGTGCCTTGCGCCATGAGCCCGCCGCAGGAAAATCCGTTCGAAGCAATCTTCGTCGCGTCGAGACTCTGATAGTACGCGCTGCACGGTTTGTCGTTCTCGGAAAGAGCCCAGTCGATGTAAGCGACGAGCGGCGCGCCCATGGCTGCGAGCTGCGAGCGGTCCATCACGCGGTTGCCGGTGCCGTTCGGGGTGCCGTCGGCGACCACGAAATAGCCGTGCGAAGCGATCTCTGCCATCGCCGTCGCGTTTGCCAATCCGTCTTTCGAGCACGCGCCTTGTCCCCAAACGAAGATGGGATACTTCTCGCTGCCGCCCAAATCCGCGGGTCGGAAAATGGTTCCCTCGTTGATACCGGGGTCCGAGTTCGTTTCGACGATCACGTCGTGCGGGCCGGTGCCAGACGCGTTCTTTCCCGTAGATACCGACTTCGTGCACGTGCCCGGGGAGCCTCCGCCGCGGCCGCCCGCGGATGCGCCCGCGCGGCCGCCCATGGATGCGCCGGCGCGGCCGCCCATGGATGCGCCGCTCGTTCCGCCAGGATTGTCCGCTCCGGCTCCCGCGCCGCCCGACGGCGTGCCGCCGCTACCCGCGCCGCCGGTACTCGCGCCACCCGTGCTGGTCGCTCCGCCGCCCCCGCCCGTCCCCCCGCTGCTCGAGCCGGCGGACGTCGCACCTCCGGTTGCCACCGCTCCTCCAGTACCGTTCCCCGCGCTCGGGCCGGTGCCGCCCGCGCCCGTACCACCCACGCCGCCGGTCGAGAACGTTCCCGCGCTGCCCGAAGTACCGGACCCGGGAGTGACCGGGTTTTCGTCGGAGCTTTCGCAGCCGAGGAGCGCGCTGCCCCAAAAAAGCGTGAGGAGCAGAGGGCGAGAGGCCGGTCGGGTGGTCAGCATTGGGGCGTCCTTTTAGTGCTTCGGCGGCGGGGCGTTCGCAAGGCTCGTCCGCTCCCGCGGAGCAGTGGCGTGCGCCCGACAAAACTGGTCCATCAAGCGACCTTTGCGGCGTTGCAAAAGCAGCAGCTATGGAATTTTGCAGCGTCGAGCCGGCCTACGGCCTGCACCGCGCCGAAGATGCAGGCTTGCAAGGAAGCCTCCAAAGAGCACGAGCCCCATCAACGGCGGGACGCCGAGGTAGGCGCGAGCCCGCTCGAGCATTCGATCCGTGAGCTCTCGAACGGCGCTCGCAGGCGTCGCGACCGCTTTGCGCACGCCGAAGCACCGAAGCTGTAGACGCCGCTGGAACGGCGGCCGTCGACCAGCGCGAGCGCGTCCGGAGTCGTCATCACCGGAGCGCCGGAGCAGCGTCGCGACATCCCGGATCGCGGCGACGACGGATGCGCCCTCGGGACCGACGAGGATCGAGAACGGTACGTTGAGATGGACCGGCAAACGCTGCGCGCGGGCGACGGCCACCGCGCGGGCGAGCCCGCACCGCGAGATCCGGTGAACCCGCGTCGAAGCTCCATGCGGTCGCGGCATTGCGCGGTGAACGGCCAAGCTCGCGCGTACTGGTTCGTTCCGATGCCATGGGGCTCGCGAAGGCGCGCTCTTGCGCCTGCCAAGGCGCACTGACGCAAATCGAGACGGGCGTTACGCCCGCCGAGACTCTTTGCGGATTCTCGCCCGTCCGGCGACGGCCGCGGCTCGCTCGATTTTTCGTCGCTTCTCGCGCACGTTCGCACGCGTTCGCGAACACCCGCGAACAACTCGCGAACACGCGTGAACACGCGCGAATAGCCGCGACAATTTGATCGCTATTCATCACGTCGTGTTACTTAGACACGACGGACAGATTGGAGGGCGAAGCGCTGCGCGCATTGCCGCGCGTGCGCTTCACCCTCGTTACCATGTTCGTTCTTGGGAGACAGGGTCATGGCTATTTCTCGAATCAAGGCGATATGCAGCGTGTGGATGTTGGTGTCGTTGTCGACCGCGGGGCTGGTTTCGTGCGGCGCGGGTGACGGCTCGGACGTCATCGACCCCCTCGGCACGGTGGAGGCGCCGCTCTACTACGCGTCGACGAAACTCTGGCCCCAGCGGGAGATCCCCGTGTGCTGGTGGGGCACGGGGTTCGCCACCGAGAAGGAGTGGGTGAGGTCGGTCCTCGACAGCAAGCGTTCGTGGTCCGCCGCCGGCAACGTCATCTTCACGGGTTGGCAGGATTGCCCGACCGGTGCGCTGGCCTCGGGTATTCGGATCAGTGTGACGGCGTCGAACGGGGTGATCACCGCGGCCACTTACGGCTTGGGACGCCCGACCAACGGCGGCCCGTTGGACATGATGCTCGATTTCAGCAGCAACGCGCAGGGCATCTATACGACGTGCACCGACAACGCCCTCAGCCGAGAGAACTGCATCAAGGCGGTCGCGCTTCACGAGTTCGGTCATGCGATCGCCTTTCAGCACGAGCACAATCGTGCTGACCGGCCGGAGTGGTGCACGGAACCCGAGCAAGGGGGCGGAAACGGAGAGGACGCGACGTTCGGCAACTTCGACGTCACCGGCATCATGAGCTACTGCGCCTCCACGGTCGACTTGAGCGGCACCGAGCGGCGCGGCACGGAATATCTCTACGGTCAGCCGTACTCCGATCCTCCGCGGCACCGGGACATGAACGGCGATCGCAGAGCCGACATCCTTTGCTGGGATGCACGAACCGCGACGCGCTGGGGCGACTTTGCCTCGAGCAGCGGGTCGTTCGACGGCTCCGATTGGGGACTTTCGAACGGCACCAACCCTTTCAACTGCGTGAGCTCGGGCAGCTCCGTGAGGCGCGTGTTCAAGGGCGACTTCAACGGCGACGGCCGTTTCGATCTTCTCTGTCAGGACGTCACCGGTAGTCAGCGCTTCATCGACTACGCGAGCACCTCCGGACGCTTCGAGGGGACGAATTGGACGAAAAACACGGCCTGGTGCAACCACCAGACGGGCCGGCTGATGGTCGGCGACTTCAACAACGACAATCGCGACGACCTTTTGTGTCGCGACGCCGCGGACGGTCGACTCTGGATCGACTATGCGTCTACCACTGGAACGTTCGACGGCACGGATTGGTCCACGACCGGCGTCGGCTGCACCGGGAACGGCCGGCAATACATCGGCGACTTCAACGGCGACAATCGCGACGACCTTTTGTGTCACTACCCGTTCGGCCTATCGCACCTCGGACCTATCTTCGCGGTGTCACTCGCCGACAGCGCGGGCCGCTTCGCCGCGACCACCATCGTCGGCGACGGGTTCTGCACCGGACAGACGCAGGAGATCCACGTCGGCTACTTCAACCAGGACGCTCGCGCAGACCTCCTCTGCCACGACACGGTGGCGGGAACGAAATTCATCCGCTACACCGGGACCTCGGGGAACCTGGGTGGGAGCGGCTCCTGGAACTCCTGGGGCCAGTGGTGCAACCACAGCGGCTCGCAGCTCTCGACGGGTGACTTCAACGGCGACGGCCGTGACGATATCTTGTGCTTCGACGTGAACAACGCAAACAAGTGGATCGACTACGCGAACGGCTCCGGGCAGTTCTTCACCCTACCCGGGTTCTTCCAGTCGAACGGCTGGTGTAGCCACTCGGCAGGCGAGTTTCACTGAGTCGCCTTCGATAGCGGCCCTCGGCGTGTCGAGCCGCATCGCCCGGCTCGACACGTCGATCGGCCTA
>DASUTR010000312.1:0-6148 GCA_036374535.1 Polyangiaceae bacterium | reverse complement strand
AGGCTCAGGCCTCAGCCTCAGGCCTCAGGCCTCAGGCTCAGGCTCAGGCTCAGGCCTCAGGCTCAGGCCTCAGGCCTCAGGCCTCAGGCCTCAGGCTCAGGCTCAGGCCTCAGGCTCAGGCTCAGGCTCAGGCTCAGGCTCAGGCCTCAGGCTCAAGCCTCAGGCTCAGATCCCGCTACCGGAAAAACTCCCTCAAAACCGCCGCCGTAGCCGTCTTCTTCCTCGCCACCTCGCGCGGCGCCCCTTCCGCGACGATCCTCCCGCCTGCTTCGCCGCCTTCGGGCCCGAGCTCCACGAGCCAATCCGCGCTCGCCATGACTTGCGGGTGATGCTCGATGACGACGAGCGTGTCGCCGCGCGTGACGAGGCGACCGAGCACGTCCACCAAGCGACTCACGTCGGCGACGTGAAGCCCGGTGGTGGGCTCGTCGAGCACGTAGAGCGTGGGTTCGTGGTGCGCGCCTGCGGTGAGCTCGGTGGCGAGCTTGAGACGCTGGGCTTCGCCCCCGGAGAGCGTATGCGACCCTTGTCCGAGCGTGATGTACCCCGCGCCGAGATCGCACAGCGTCGCGAGGGGCTTCGCGACGGTCGGGTGATTGCAGAACACGTCTTTCGCCTGCTCGGCGGTGAGCCCGAGCACTTCGCCGACCGAATGCCCGAGGTAGCGCACGCCGAGCGTCTGCGGCTCGAAACGCTTGCCGCCGCACGTCGGACACGGAGCGACGACGTCCGGCAGGAACGCCATCTCGTGCGTGATCGAGCCCTGACCCTCACACGTCGTGCAGCGGCCGCCGTGCGGCGTGTTGAACGAAAAACGCGCGGCGTCGAAGCCGAGGAGCTTCGCTTCGTTCGTCGCTGCGAAGAGCCTCCGGATCTGGTCCCAAATCCCGAGAAACGTAGCGGGGGTGGAGCGGGGGGTGCGGCCGATGGGCGATTGATCGACGGCGACGGCGCGCTCGAGCGCCTTCGTGCCTTCGAGCGCGTCGTGCTCGCCCGCGTCGTCGGCGACGAGGCCGAGCTTCTTCCGCAGGGCCGGCAGAAGCACGCCTTGGACCAGCGTGCTCTTGCCGGAGCCGCTCACGCCGGCGACGACGACGAAGCGTCCGAGCGGAACGCGTAGTCGCACCTCTTTCAGATTGTTCTCGCGCGCACCCGACAGCACGAGCTCGGCGTGATTTTTGGGGACGGGGAGCGCCGCGCGGAGAAGCGGCGGCTTCGCGAGCGCGATGCCGGTGGGAGAGCTCGGGTTCGCGAGCACGGACGCGGGCGGACCCGCGGCGACGATGGTCCCGCCGTGCGAGCCGCCGCCCGGCCCGAGATCGACGAGATGATCGCCGGCGCGAATGGTCTCGATGTCGTGCTCGACGACGAGGACCGTCGAGCCGAGCTCGACGAGGCGGCGGAGATTGCCGAGCAGCCGCCCGGTGTCGCGCGGGTGGAGGCCGATCGTGGGCTCGTCGAGCACGTACAGCGCCCCGGTGAGCCCCGTGCCGAGCTGCGCCGCCAGACGGAGGCGCTGGAGCTCGCCGCCCGAAAGCGTGTTCGCCGCGCGATCGAGCGCGAGGTAGCCGAGCCCGACCTCGTCGAGAAAGCGCAAGCGCTGCGCGAGCTCGCGCACGGGCGCTTCCGCGAGCCGCTCGGCGTCGCCGCTGAATCGCCACGCTTTCATGCGCTCGAGCGTGCCCGCGACCGAGCGGTGCGTGAGCTCGTGATACCGCTCGTCGAAGAGCCGCACGGCGCGCGGAATGGGCGCGAGGCGCGAGCCCTCGCACGTCTCGCACTCCCACTCGAGCATCATGGCGGGTTCGTTCTTCTTCTTGCGCGCCTCTTCGTAGACGACGCCCGCGCCCTCGCATTCTTCGCAACGTCCCTGCTTGGTGTTGAACGAGAAAAAGCGCGGATCGAGCGCCGGCACGGAGAAACCGCAACGCGGGCACGCGCTGTTCGTCGAAAAGAGCTGCTCATCGCCGTTCGCCGCTCGGAGCTTGAGCTCGCCATCACCCCACGTGAGCGCTCGCTCGAGCGAGGCGTCCGTGAGCTCCGCCGGATTCGCGGGCTCGGTGATCACGAGGTCGATGGTGTGCTCGACCTGTTTTTTGAGCTTCGGCGGGTCGTCCGTCGAAACCAGCGCGCCGTCGCAGTACGCGAGCAAGATGCCGCCGCGCCGCGCGGCGGTGAAGACGTCGAGGTACGTGCCCTTGCGCGCCTTCACGACGGGGGCGAGCAGGCGTCGCTGCCCGCGGACGCGCCGCACGGCCGAAATGACGGCTTCCGGCGACGTTCGAACGATCGGCTCGTCGTGCTCGGGGCAATGCGGGACCGCGACCTTGGCGTAAAGCAGGCGCAGGTAGTGCGCCACTTCCGTGACGGTCGCGACCGTGGAGCTTGCTCCGGCGCGCGCCGTGCGCTGCTCGAGCGCGATGGCGGGCGGCACGCCCGTGACGGCATCGACGTCGGGGCGCGGCATCGTCGGCAAGAATTGGCGGGCGTACGGCGTGAGGGTCTCGAGGAAACGGCGCTGCCCCTCGGCGAACACCACGTCGAACGCCAGGGTGCTCTTGCCCGAGCCGCTCGGACCCGTGACGATCGTGAGCGCGCCGTGCGGGATCTTCACGGATACCTCGCGCAAGTTGTGCTCGCGTGCGCGCGTGACCACGAGCGCTGCTTCGGCGCTCGCGCCGTTCGTTTTCGCGCCGTTCGTTTTCGCGCCGTTCGTTTTCGCGCGGCCGTTCGTTTTCGCGTCGTTCGTTTTCGCGCGGCCGTTCGTCCGCTGCGCGCCGTTCGCGGCGCCTGGACGGCGCGCGCGCAGGGCTAGGCCCGTGCGTGTCTCGAGGCGCTCGACGACGGCCGGCGTGCCCTCGCCGACGAGCCGTCCGCCGTGCGCTCCCGCGCCAGGCCCGAGATCGACGAGCCAATCGGCGCGCGAAACCAGATCGAGGTCGTGCTCGACGATGACGACGCTGCCGCCGCCCGCGACGATCACGTCGAGCGCGGCAAGGAGTTTCAACACCTCGTCGGCGTGGAGGCCGGCGCTCGGCTCGTCGAGCACGAACAATGCTCCGGCGTGCCGTTCGGCGAGCGCGCGAGCGAGCTTGATGCGCTGCGCCTCGCCGCCCGAGAGCGTCGAGAGCGGCTGCCCGAGCGTGAGGTAACCGAGGCCGAGCCGCGCGACGGGCCCGAGCGCGCGCTGCACGGCTGCTTCGTCGGCGAAAAGCTCGAGCGCGCGGTCGACGGTGGTGCCGAGGAGCTCGGCGATGCTGACGCCACGGTGGCGCACGGCGAGCACTCGCTCTTGAAAGCGGTTGCCTCGGCACGAAGGGCAAACGAGCCGGACGTCCGCGAGAAACTGCATCTCGACGGTTTCGTAGCCCTCGCCGTTGCAGCTCTCGCAGCGCCCGCCTTCGACGTTGAACGAGAACGCCGCGGGGCCGAGCGAACGCGCGACCGCTTCCGGCTCCTTCGCGTAGAGCGCGCGGATCGTGTCCCAGGCTTTCGTGTACGTCGCCGCGTTGCCGCGGGACGTCCGTCCGAGCGGCAGCTGGTCCACGAGGGTCACGCTCTTCACGGCCTCGGCCCCCTCGACGGCGTCGTGCGCGCCGGGCGCCTCGACGTCGAGCTCGCCGAGGCGCCGCGCGAGAGCGCGGTAGAGCACGTCGACGACGAGGGTGCTCTTGCCCGAACCGCTCGGTCCCGTGACCGCGCAAAGCACGCCGAGCGGAATCCGGACGTCGCCGCCCCCGAGGTTGTTCTCCCGGGCGCCGCGTACGGTCACGAAGCCCTTCGGCGCG
Source organism: Polyangiaceae bacterium (assembly GCA_036374535.1). Taxonomy (GTDB): domain Bacteria; phylum Myxococcota_A; class Polyangia; order Polyangiales; family Polyangiaceae; genus PMG-095. Next base: position 2,360 of record DASUTR010000312.1, on the reverse strand, counting down.
CGGAGCTCGCGCGGCGCGCTCGCGGCGCGCCCGAGCGCTCGTCCGGTCGCCGTCGTTCCGTCAGCGAACGTTGCCGGGGCACCGTCGGCGACGATCGCTCCGCCGCGCTCGCCCGCTTCGGGGCCGAGCTCGACGATGCGATCCGCGGCTCCGAGGATCGCCGGGTCGTGCTCCACGACGAGCACGACGTTGTCGCGCGCCGCGAGCTCGTGGAGCATGGCGTTGAGCGGCGGAATGTCGCTCGGATGGAGGCCCACCGTGGGCTCGTCGAGCACGAAGAGCGCGCTCACGAGCGACGTGCCGAGCGCCGCCGTGAGCGTGACCCGCTGGGCTTCGCCGCCCGAAAGCGTGCGCGCCTGGCGGTCGAGCGTGAGGTAGCCGAGACCGACGCGCTCGAGGTACGAGAGGCGGCTTTCGAGCTCGCGGCGCGCGATCTCGCCCTGGCCGGTGTTGGTGCGGAGCGCGGCCGTGAGCCTCCGCGCTTCGCCGATCTCGAGCGCGTGCCAATCGGCGAGGCTTTTTTCGGCGACGCGGTACGCGAGCGCCGCGCTGTTGAGCCGCTTGCCGCCGCACGCGCGGCACGGATCGTAGGCACGGTAGCGGGCGAGCAAGACCCGCACGTGAAGCTTGTACGTTTTGGTTTCGAGCCAGCGGAACCAGCCGAGAACTCCGGGAAATTTCCCCTTCGTCCAGCTGCCGTCGCCCTCGAGCACGACGGTGCGCTGCTCGAGCGTGAGCTCCTGCCACGGCACGTCCAGGGGCACGCGGTGTCGCTGGCAGAGCTTCTTGAGCTCGCCGCGCTCCCAGGTCGTCGATTTGCCGCGCCAGGGACGCACCGCGCCTTTCGCGAGCGAGCGCGACGGATCCTGAATCACCTTGCCGACGTCGATACCGAGCGTGCGCCCGAAGCCACGGCATTCGGCGCACGCGCCGATCGGCGACTCGTACGAGAACAGTCCCGAGCGCGGCGCGTCGAGCGGCATCGCGCACGTCGGACAACCGAAGCCTTTTCGCACCGAGACGGTCGCGCCCTCGCCGTGAGCGCTCACGAGCCCCGACGAGCGCAGCCACCCGGCTTCGATCCCTTGTGCCAGCCGGCCTGGGTCGCGCGACGGAACGAGGCGGTCGACCACGACTTCGAGCCCGCCGCCCGCGAGCGCGCGCGAAGGCGCGAGCGTGTCGAGATCGACGACCTTTCCTCCGTGGTATGCGCGCCGGTAGCCGTCGCGAACGAGACCGTCGCGGACCTCGAGGTACTTCTCGGCGTCGTCGACCCTGAGCGGGTACGTCATGATCGCCTGGCGGCTTCCGAGCACCGACGCGATGCGCTCCGCGGCGGAGTGCGTGTCGAGCCAAGCGCCTTCGACGCCGTGCTCCGGGCAAATGGGGCGCGCTTCGCGCAGGAACAGCGCGGCGAGATACGGCTCGATGTCCGCCATCGTCGCCACCGTCGAGCGCGAGCTCTTCACGGGCGCGCGGCGATCGACCGCGATGCCGGCAGGAACCGGCTCGAGCCGCGTCATGGGCGGACGCTCGAGACGCTCGAGGAACTGGCGCGCGTAGGGGCTGAAGCTCTCGACGAAGCGCCGCTGTCCCTCGGCGTACAGCGTATCGATCGCCAGGCTCGATTTTCCGGAGCCCGAGACGCCGGCGATGGCGACGACCTCGCCCGGGACGAGCTCGAGATCGATCGACTTGAGGTTGTGGGTTCTCGCTCCTTCGAGGACGGTGCGGAGCATCGGGGGAGGGAACGTTGGCCCACGGGCCGCGAAGCGCAAGGGGTTCGAGCCCCCTCGGCTCGACTTAGAGGAATCAGAAAGCGAAGGGGCCACACGGATGGTGTACACGTGAGGCGTGACGCGACGGGTCGAGGCGAAGGCGTGGGCCGTCGCGAGTTCGGTTTCGTTCGTTGCCGTCGTCTCCGCCGCCTCACCGGTGCGCGCTTCGGAGCGAGCGCCGTTCTTCCTCGAATACGCCGCCGCCCCGGGTTGCCCCGACCGCCATGCTTGGCTCGAGGAGGTGTCGCGCCGGAGCTCGCGCGTCGTGCCCGCGAGCGCGAACGAGCGGGCGCCGACCTTGCGTGTCGAGCTCACGCAGCTCGCGGATCGTGTTCGTGCCGAACTCGCTGCGATCGATGTCGGCGGCCGCGAGACGCGACGCACGGTGTTCGCATCGAACTGTCGCGAAGCGGTCGAGGGCAGCGCGTGGATTGCAGCCGTGTGGTTGGATCCTTCCCTACGTCCGCAGGGGCCGGCTCTCCCGATACCGCCCGCGCCGCCCCCGCCGCCCGCGCCACCCGCTACCCGCGCGCAGCCCATCGCCCCGATTGCTGACGACCCCAACCCGGGTGCTCGTGCAAC
>DASUTR010000311.1:0-3971 GCA_036374535.1 Polyangiaceae bacterium | reverse complement strand
CGGACTCGATGAAGACGTCGTGCTCGCAGAAGAGGATGGTGCAGGAGGTGCGGCCGGTCTCCCGCATACGGGTACAGAGCTCGGAGAATTCCCGGTCGGCGTCCACGACGTCGCCCTCGACGGGCTGGCGGGTGGTTTGGTCGTATCGACAGTTGTCGATGGCCACCCAGAGGCCCTTGTACCGGTCCGAACGACAGAGTTCCCGCCAGGTCATCCTGGAAGACATGATTGCCATTTTAGGTCGTGGGCAGGGCTTGGTTCGCAGGGGGTATTTCCCTTGGTTTCCCTCGGGTAACGGCCGCGATCGCCAAGCTCTGAAGCGGACAATTAGCCCCGCCGATCCCAAGCCGTCAAGCGAACGACAAAATCGGCTGACTGTCCGGCCGGTGCCACATGTGACCCTATTTGCAAGGCGCGAGGATCGTTCACGGATCGGCGATTACGCCATAACTACAAGGGGTACACGCCACCTACACCGACCTACTCGAATCGAGTTGACTCCGTGGCGTCCCGACGCGGAAGGGCACCGCGCAACCGCGGTCGGCTTCGTCGATGGGGGTGCCGGTCGGCACGTGGAGCACACCGAGCACGCAGCTCGCACGCGGACTCGGCGTGTTCCGTCACTCGAACGGAACGGCGCCGTTTGCGACACACGCTGCGGCCCCGCTACGGCGCGTCTTCGAAGACGCGCCGCGCCGACTACTTACAGCTCGTGTCGTTGAGCGCGACGTCGAGCTTCTTACTCGTGGCACCCATCTGCTTGGCGGCGACGATGATGGCTTTTGCCTGAGCGCATTGGCCGTTGCGGGCCGCAAGGACCGCCGCCGTCGCAGCGCCGCGGTTCACGGCGGTCGCGCACTCGCGCTTTTTCGCTTCATCGGTGCACTTGTCGAAGTTCGTCTTGGCACCGACGGCGTTTCCCGCGCTCGCTGCTGCGATGCAGGCGTCGCACGCCGCCCCACCGCCGGTGGGAGTCGACGTACCCGTCGCGCTCGTTGCGGGTTTCGTCGAGGTCGACGTCGGTCGGCTCGTCGGGGTCGTCCGAGTCGTCGCGGGGGTTGCCGCGTCGGTGGCGTCGGGTGTTGCAGAAGTCTCCGTCGGCAAGGGTGGAGTGTCGCCGGCGTCGACGAGCGGCGCGATGGTCGCAGCGCCGGTGCCGGCGTCCTCCGTGAAGGGGTTCGCGAGCGGCTGGTCATCGTCGCCCGACTTCATCGACTTCGCGGCGATGACGGCCATCGCGGCGAGAAGGCCGACGCCCACGACGCCGAGTCCGATGATGAGCCCCTTGCCGCCGCCCTGACCACCGCGCGCGTGGACCGGGGGTGGGGGAACTGCCGCGACCACGCCCGGCGCCGTCGGAGGCACGCCGTGTCCGCCGTGCGCGCCGTGAGCCGCGGGAGCGGGCGCGTACACGGGGACCGGCGGGCTGCCGCCGCCGAAATCGGGGGCAGCTTCCATGGCCGCGGTGCTCGAGCTGCCGCCGGCCTTGGCGCCGGCCTCGCCCGTGACGGTCATGCGGCCGCCGCCCGAGAGCTCGGCGAAGAAGTCGCGCGCGCTCGCTTGGCGCTTTTCGCGATCCTTTTGCAACGACTTGAGAATGGCGTCGCGCATGCCGTGCGGGATGTTCTGCGCGGGCGCTGCCACCTCGAACGGCGTCGGCTGCGCGGTCATGTGCTGCGTCGCCCATTGCCACGGGGTGTCCGCTTCGAACGGGAGCTTCCCCGTGAGCATCTCGTACGACATCACGCCGAGCGAGTAGATGTCGCTGCGCACGTCGAGCGCTTTGCCCGTGAACTGCTCGGGGCTCATGTAGGGCGGCGTGCCGAGCACCATGCCCTGCTGCGTGAGCTTCTGTTCGCGCTGCGCGTCGGCCGATTCGCTGCGAGCGGCGATGCCGAAGTCGAGCACCTTCACGAAGTCGGTCTCGCCCGCGCGCGCCGTGAGAATGAGATTCTCGGGCTTGAGGTCGCGGTGAATGATGCCCTGCATGTGCGCTTCGTCGAGGGCGCCGCAGACCTGGCGCATGATCTTGACGACGCGCTCGGGCGCGAGCGCGCCCTCTTTCGCGATGATGTCCGAGAGGGGCTTGCCCGCGACGAACTCCATCGCGATGTAGAGCGTGCCGTCGTTCGTCGCGCCGAAGTCGAAGAACTTGATCGTATTCGGGTGCTCGAGCTGCGCGACGGTGCCGCATTCGCGGTGGAACCGCGCGAGCACCGAGGGGTCTTTCGAGAGGTGGGCGTGCAGGGTCTTGATGGCGATCTTGCGGACGGTCGTGCCCATCTGCTGCTCGCCGACGTAGACCTTGCCCATACCCCCTTCGCCGAGCACGCCCGTCACGCGGAAGCGCCCGCCGATGACCTGCCCGACGAGCGGATCCGGCCCCTCTTCGTGCGAGGCGAGGATGGCCCCGCATTTCGCGCAGAAGCGCGCCCCCTCGATGTTTTCGTGCTGGCACGCCTCGCACTTCATGAGAGCGAGAGCGTTACACGGATCGACCGGGGTCGGCAAATGCCGTTCCCTGAGGTATTTCAACGGGATGGCTATCGATCGCGGCACTCGAGGAACGGCAGACGGGAGGCTCCGCGTCGCGGTGCTCTGCGGCGGGCGCTCGGCGGAGCACGAGATTTCGCTCCTCTCCGCGCGCTTCGTGCTCGAGTCACTCGACCCTTCGCGCTTCGTTCCGGTGCTCGTCGGCATCGACAAGAACGGACGCTGGCTCTCGCAGAAAGAGTCGCACTTGCTCGCTGCCGCTCGCGATCCTCGCAAGGTCGCGCTCGACGCGGGCGAGCCCGCGGTGCTTCTCGCGCCCGAGCCCGGCGCCGCGGCACCGCTCGGCGCCGACGTGGTGTTTCCGGTGCTCCACGGCCCCATGGGCGAAGACGGCACCGTGCAGGGATTGCTCGAGCTCGCGGGCGTGCCGTACGTCGGCTCGGGCGTGCTCGGCTCCGCCGTCGGCATGGACAAGGACGTGATGAAGCGCCTGCTTCGCTCCGCGAACCTGCCCGTGCTCCCCTATGCGGCGGTGCGTCGCGCGCGCTGGGACGCGGCGCGCGACGACGTGCTCGGCGAGCTCTCCGGGCTCGGCGCACCCCTCTTCGTGAAGCCGGCGAATCTCGGGTCGTCCGTAGGCGTGAGCAAGGTGTCACGCTCTGCCGAGCTCGCCGCCGCGGTGGATCACGCGTTTTCGTTCGACGACAAGGTCGTGGTCGAAATGGGCCTCGAACGGCCGCGCGAGATCGAGTGCGCCGTGCTCGGCGGCGAGCCGCCCTTCGTTTCGGAGCCGGGCGAAATCGTGGTGAACCACGCCGACGGCTACTACTCGTACGCGGCGAAGTACCTCGACGACGCCGGAGTGGTCACGAGGATCCCCGCGGAGCTCACGCCCGAGCAAGCGATGCTCGCGCGGTCGCTCGCCCGAGCGACGTTCGTCGAGCTCGGCGCCGACGACCTCGCGCGCGTCGACCTCTTTCTCGACTCGGAAGGGGGCTTGTGGATCAACGAGATCAACACGATGCCCGGCTTCACGGCGATCAGCATGTTCCCGAAGCTCATGGAGGCGAGCGGCGTGCCGGCGCGCGAGCTCGTCACGCGCCTCATCGAGATGGCGCTCGAGCGGGCGCGGCGAAAGCAAGCGCGGAGCCCCTGAGCACGGTCTCGAGCATCGACGGACTCTCGAACCTGAAGACCGTCGGTGGCGACCTGATCATCGAGACCACGGCGCTCACGCACCGCGACGCCCTTTCGCGACTCGAGAGTATCGGCGGAAAACGGGGCGCACTTCCGCGCTCAGCGGCAGCCGCTGCCGATCCCTTCCCCCGTGCAGGCGTCGCCTTGCGACTTCTGGGCGCTCGGGCAGAGCGGCGCGCTGAAGGGACCGACGAACGCCTCGCCCTCGGCATTCGCGAGATCGAGGCTGCCTTCCACGAGCTCCGGGCCGACCTCGTCCAAAGTCACCGTTCCGGTCCAGG
>DASUTR010000310.1:0-2799 GCA_036374535.1 Polyangiaceae bacterium | reverse complement strand
AGGCTGCAACAGGGTTTACATGGGAGCGATCTGGAACCTGACCCAAAAGTGGGAAGGCGACATCTCGGAGATGGTCGTCTACAGCGCCGCAAAGGACGCGCACGTCTCGTCGTACGGGTCCTATTCGGCCACGAAGTGGGGGGGCTGATGATCGCTCTACTGCTCCCGCTCCGAAATAACCTGGTTTGGGATACGCCCGTCTTCGTTCAGGCGCCGGAGAAACGAAGCCTATTCGTCGCGCACGACCCCCGAAGCCTCGCGGCTGCCGACGTGCGCACGCTCTCCGTCGCCGAGGACACCCGCCAGCTCGATGCGCCCGGCGAGACGCGCTCGCTCGCGGTCGACGCGGAGAACAGGAGACTCTAATGCTCGGCACGCTGCTAAAGGACCCCTCCGCGAAACTCGACTACACCATCGACTTCGGCGGCTGGCTCGAATCGGACGAGACGATTTCGACCGCGACTTGGTCGCGCTCCCCGGTCGGAATCACCATCAGCGGCGGCTCCTACGCTCCCTCGATTTCCTCCGACGGAAAGAGCTGCACGGTCTGGCTCGAGAGCGGCACGGCGGGGACCGAATACACCATCACCGTTCAGGTCACGACGAACAACAGCCCGGCGCGCATCGACGAACGGTCTTTCAAGGTCCAGGTGGAAAACCGATGAAAACCATTTCGCTCGCTCTGCTCGCCGTCTCGTGCTTCCGCGAGGCGCCACCCTGCGATTCCGCGACGCTCGACCGCATCAAGGCCGAGTGCCCAACGGAGGAGGAGTGCTACCGCCAGCTCGAAGAGCGCGAATCGGTCTGCCTCGAGCGGTTTCGGAGGGGCGAATGAAAGGCCTGTCGAAGACGGCGCGAACGGTCTGGGAGATTGCTGCCGGACGAGGCGAAGGAAGACCTCGTCATGTCGGCCTGGGACCTTATCACCGGCAAGCCGCCGCGAGCGATCCGAATCTCCAAGCTCAAAGCCGAGACGCTGAAAGCGAAGCTCGACGTGCAGAAGAGGTTTTCGCGATGAGAGCCCCCGTCGACTATCGCGCGATGGCCGCCGAGCTCGTCGAGTTCGCGTGTGGCGGACCGAGCGGACGACCCGAACAGGACCCGGTGTATCAGGCCGTCGTCGAGGGGCGCGACCGGCCGCCCTATCCGAACAAGTACAGTTCGTGCGGCGACCTCGCGCATTGGATGCTTTACCGGCTCGGCGTGCGCCTGCCGTGGATCAACCGGGCGGAGCATCTCGGGTGGACAAGCGGCGTCAACGTGTCGCGGCTGGCGTTCGATTCCGGGCTCTTCGTCTCGAAGCCGAGCACGACGGAGCGGTTCAAGCCGGGTGACATCGGAATCGTCTGGTCGAATACGGCCGGGACCGACGCGCACGTTTTCGTTTTCCTCGACGACCAGCAACCAACGGCCATCTTCGTCGCCGAGTACGGCCAGCCAGGCGGGAAGGTGAACACGCGACGCGTCGGGTACTACGGCGGCCTCATGAGCCTGGGCGTGCGCGGCCTCTACCGCGTTCTCCGGCTCGACGCGGTCATCGACGCGGCAGACGCGGGCGGATTCCTCGAGCAGCCGGAGACCGCCGACATGTGGGCGCGGCGCGTCCTACCCGAGCTCTACAAAACGACCGACCCGCCACCGGAGGCAGCATGAGCGACCATCTATTGAGGCAACTCCTCGAGGAGGTGCGCACCGAGCACCGGGACCGGAAGGCGCAGTTCGACACCATCGAGCGGCGCCTGACGGTTCTGGAGAGCCGCGTCCAGGACAACACCGTGGCGACCTCCGTGCTCGCGAAAGAGATTCACGACCTTCGAAAGCTCGCCTTCGAGGGTGACGACTCGCTCCGAAAGCGCATCCGCCTCGTCTCCGACTTCGCCGGCATGACCGACCCGCAAGAGGGGAACGGGAACGGCAACGGGTGACGTGTCGCCCAAGAAACCTTTCGACGAGCGCCTGGCCGAGCTCGAAGCGGCCCTTCCCCACGAAGACCCGTGGACTCGGCCCACCGACGCGCGAATCAAGGCCATCGAAAGCAGAGGGCCGGCCGCGTCGTATCCGCCGAAGTCTGAGCCGCCGGGCCGCCGCTGGACCCCAGCCGGTGTCGTTCTCGTCCTCGGCGCCGTCTCCGCCCTGTCAGTGACGCTCGGAGCGGTCGTGACGCCTTTGCTCACGAAACCCGACCTCACCGGCTACGTGAAAGAAGACCGCCTCCGTGCGTGCGAGACTCGGCTCGACGAGCGGGACAAGGCGCACGGGCTGGGCATCGACGCGGAGCAGAAGCGGACGGCGGCGTGCTTGGACCGGCTGCTCGCGTGCTCGTCGCAGTTCGGTGCGGCTGAAACGGTTATTGATTCGCTCGAGAAGAAGCGGCGCCCATCGCCATGAGTCGCGCCTTTCGCCGCTTCCAATCTTCGCTGTAGTTGCGCCGCCGCGGCTGGCGCCGGTCGTTGCGGCATTGTTTGCAGTCGTTCCGGAGGCCGAGGTGGCGGCGCGGGTCTTTGTCGAAGCCGCGTTCGGTGCCGTCCGTCCTGAGCCAGCGCAGGCAACCGGTACACCGCTTTTCGGTGACGCCGTCGCGGGTGCGGGTCAGGACGGGGACGCTCATTCTCGCCGACTCCGCTCCATCGCGCACTGGTCCCGCTCGTGAATCTCCGCCTCGAGTTCCTCGACCCGCCGCTCGAGGTCGAAGATTCGCTGACGTTCGCGCAGAGCGCACGTGCACGGGGCCAAATAGCCGTAGACGACCGGCTCGTGGAGCGGGCAATCCTCCGCGTGCGCCGTGGGGCGGGCGGTCAT
>DASUTR010000309.1:0-5515 GCA_036374535.1 Polyangiaceae bacterium | reverse complement strand
GGCGGGCCGCTCGAGCTTCACTTGCTCGGGCCAACCGGCCACACGCTCGTGACGCTCGGTTCCGCGCTCGATCGCGGGGAACGCCCGCAAGCCGTGGCGCCCGCCGGTGTCCTTCAAGCCGCGCGTGTCGCACCCGCTTCGGCTGGTGACTTCACGCTCGTCGGATGCACCGTCGCGCCCGGGTTCGACTTCGCCGATTTCGAGATGCCTGCGCGCGAAGCGCTCCTCCGCGATTATCCGGCGCACGCGCCGCTCATCGAGACGTTCACGCGCGCTCGAGCGGCCTTGTAGACCGGAGCGGCCGAGATCGCAGTAAACGGCCGCCCCGATGACGAAGTCCGCGGTTAGCGGGCTGACTTGGCCGTGCCCTACCGGAGCCCGAAGAAGGACAACAGGGCGATCACGACGACGATGGCACCGACGATGTAGATGATTCTATTCACGGGCTGCTCCTTTGACGCCAAGGGGGGAGCAACCTTCGTGCCACTACGCTGAAAAAGCGGATCGGCGCTCACTTTGAGCACGACATGGCGCGCGCTCATGTGGGGCGCAATTGCACAGCCGAGGTAATGCTGGTGAGGCTGGTTCGTTCCGGCGAACGCTCGACCGCGAGGTTGTCTCCGCCGCGGCCGACGTGTCGCGTCCGCGTCCGCCGGCTCATCACGGTTCGCGGATGTGCCACGTCGCCGCGGCTCGAAATGTGCTCGTGTCGGCGAAGGCCGCGAGGACCACGGTGTCACCTTCGCGTGTGACGTAGGAGCCGCCCTGGTTCAGGGATTCGAGCGCGTGGAGCACGATGTCCGTGCCTGCGAGCGGAGCGCGGTAGCAGAACGTAGCGTCGCCGGCGAATTCCGCTCCGGACTCGAAGGGCTCGGAGCGCATTTCGTTTCCCGAGTGACGCAGAAATTCTCCGGGCGTTTGCCGCGATTCGAACGAGACGCAACCCGAGCTGCCGAGGCCTGGGAGGACCTTCCACTGCGCCTCGGGGCCGTTCGTCGACTGCATGCGGACCTCGGCGTCCATGCGCGCGGCGCGCGTGCCCGTCTGTCCGGGAATGCTCAGCGCGATGAAGGCGCCTCGTGTCGCGACTTCGGCCGTCCACGTCGAATCGAGAAGGCCGTCGGGAGCGTGTTGGGCGAGGAGCTCCCCGTCGGTCATGGATTCCGTGCCCGTGACGTCGATCACGAATCCGGAATGCTCGGAGACCAGTTGAAATCGGTTGCCCGCCGCGACGGGCCGCCAGAGCTGGTGGGCTGCGCCGCTGCAGTTGGCCTGCCGAATGGGAGCGCCGACGCTCGAGCTCGCCATCGCGACCTGCACGCATTTTGCGCTGAGCGCGTTCCGAAGGGCGAAGCTCCCACTGCCGTAATCGCGGGCCCAGAACACCTGGTTCGCCTGCGAGAAGCACGACCACTGCTGGACGGAAGTTCCCTCGGTCTTTCCGTATTGGTTTACATCCATGCACTTTGCGGGCGCGTGGCCGGGTCGGAGGATGTACGCCGTTTCGTCGCGAAGGGGTCCGCTCCCGCCGGTGCCGCTGCCCGCGCTCCCGCCGGCGCCGCTGCCCGCGTTCCCACCCGCGCTCGCGCCGCTCGCACCCGCCGAGCCGCCGCTGCCCGCTCCGGCACCGCCGCTTCCCGCTCCGGCGCTCCCGCCCGTTGCTCCGGTCGAGCCGCCCTGAGACACGCCGCCGCCGGCGTCCGAACCCCCTGTCGGGCTCGAACCCCCGACGGGCTCGGAGCCTGCGCTGCCCGAAGCGCCGCCGGTCGGTGAGCCGCCGGACGATGTGCCGCCCGCGAGTGACCCGCCGGACGATGTGCCGCCCGTGGTCGTTTCACCGCCCTCACCCGCGGACGGGTCGGTTCCCCCTCCGCCGTGGAGGCTGCTGTCGGCGCCGTCTTCGTTCAGGTAGCCGAGCGAGCGCAACGAGCACGCGCAAGCGAACGCCACGCCGAGCGCCGCCACCTGGAAGCGCGCACGCGACATCAGAACTTCCCCGACACGCTGGCAACGCCGCCGCGAGGACCGACCATTACCTCGACGGGGAACGCGCGGGCACTTTTCGCGGGGTGCTCGTCGCCCGTGAGCAAGAGGTAGCCACCCGCGACGAGCCCGCCGATCCCGACGACCAGGGAGACGTCGGCGAGCAGGTACTTCGTCTGAACCGACTGCAGCGCTTCTTCGCTGCAGCTCGGAGCGCACGAGCGCTCGAGCTTGGCTTCCTCGGACAAGCCGGAGGCCCCGAGCAGCGTAAACGCCGTCATTCCGGCCACTCCGGTGCCGACGAGCACCCACGGCAACACGTTCGCCGAGCGCTCGGGTTCTTTCGGCGGGGTCTCGCGCTTGGGCGGCGAAGGCGAAGCGAGCGGAACGAGCTCGACGGCGACGCGACGGAGCTTCTCGCCGCGCGTCGCGCGGACGGTCAGCGTGAGCGGCTCCGCGCCGTCGGCCTCGAATCGCAACGAGTGCTCGCCGGGATCGAGCTCGACGCCGGCTCCAGCGAGGCCCTCGGCGAGGACACGCTCGCCCTCGGTGACACGCACGGTCGTGACGCGCGCACCGTTCTTCGTCACCTCGAACGTGACGCTCGGCACTTCGGCGTCGATTTCGCCGCGCCATGCCACGCAGTCGTCGCGAATGAACGCCGGGCACGACGCGGCCGCGCAAATGGCCGCCTGCTCCCGTGCGCCGACGAGCGAGCCTTCGAGGCGTTGCTCCTGCGCGCTTTCGTAAGCGGCGACGCAAGCGTCGGCGCCGCCCTGTCCTCTGCCGTCCGCCGGGGAGTCGGCGCGAGTTCGAGCCGAAAGCAGCGAGCAGGCAGCCGCCGCGAGCGTCACGCACCCGAGCCGTCGTGCCTTCGTCATAGACACTCGCGTTTCACGCGACGAATGCCGGCGTCGTCGACTCGGTACGGAGGATCGCATGACGCGGCTGCAGGCGGCGATTCGGTCGCCGGCGCCGGCTTGGGCCCGGTAGCCACGGGCACCGGCGCACGTTTCGTCGTCGCGGGCGCTTCGGGTTTCGGCGTGGGTTTCGCCGTCACGGGCGCTTCGGGTTTCGGCGTGGATTTCGCCGTCACGGGCGCTTCGGGTTTCGGCGTGGGTTTCGGCGTCACGACTCGAGCGGCGGGCGCTTCTGCGTTTGGCCTCGTGGACGCGGGAGCTTCGGGGGCGCGGGGCGGCGACGACGTGGACGGCGGCGTTACCGCGGACGGCGGTTCGCGCGGGAGCTCCTCGGCGCGGAGCACCTCGGTGGGCAGCGGCGGTTCCGGAGCAGGGACGGGCTCGAGCTCGGAGGCGTGGGGTGTTGCAGCCGGTCGCGGAAGCGGAGCGACTTCGGACGACCCCGTGGAACCGAACGACGCGGCGAGCATCGCTCCTGCCGAGCCGGCGGCGAAGAGCAGCGCGGCGAGCGGCCAGTGCTCGAGCTTGCGGCGCGGCGCCGCAGCGGCGTTGCCGGCGATGACGACGGTGTCCTGCGGTGCGTTCGGCCGCGCACTCGGCGGTGACCGCAGCGGACTCGGCGCCTCCAAGGTGCTGGCAAACCGGTCCACCGCGAGCCCGCGCGCGACATTGATCGTACTCGTCTCGAGATCGGAGAGAAGCTCGCTGCGGTTGGAAATGGCGCGTTTCGCCGCCTGCGTGACCCAGCGTCCGACTTCGACCGGACTCGCTTCCGCCACCACCGCGCGCAGCGCCTCGGCGAAGTCCGCAGCCGACCCGAAGCGCGCAGCCGAATCACGCGCCAGCGCCTTCAAGACGACGGCGTCGAGCTCGCGCGAAATGGCCGGATCGAAATGGCTCGGCGGCAGGATCGGCATCGTGAGCACGCCGTCCACCTTTTGCTCGTCGCCGTCGACGCGGAACAAGCGCCGCTTCGTCAAGCACTCCCACAGGACGACCCCCGCCGCGAACACGTCGGTGCGCGCGTCGACGCGTTGTCCGCGAATCTGCTCGGGCGACATGTACGCGAACTTGCCCTTGATGTGTCCGGGGCGCGTCGTGTAGCGGCGATGCTCCGCCTTCGCGATACCGAAATCGAGCACGCGCGCGATGCCGTCGATGCCGACCATGATGTTCTGCGGAGAGACGTCGCGATGAACGATGTTGAGCGGCTGACCGCCGAGGGTCTTGGCCGTGTGCGCCGCGTGCAGGCCCGAGAGAACGTCGATGACGACGCGAGCGACGATTTCCCGGCTCGGTGGATTGAGCGTCGTGTCCTGTCGCGAAGGGGCGAGCAGGCGGGCGAGCGTTTCGCCCTCGATGTAATCCATGACGAGCAGAAGCTCGTCGTCTTCGTACACGACGTCGAGCGAACCGACGACGTTCGGGTGATTGATGGAAGAGACGAGCTTCGCCTCGTCGATGAGCATCGCGACGAAGTCGGGTTCGCTCGCGAGATGCTGGTGAAGGCGCTTGATGGCTACGGTCTTCGAGAATCCGACGGGCCCGAGGAGGCGCCCGAGATGCACGGTGGCCATCCCGCCCGAAGCGAGCTCACCGTAAATCATGTACCGGCCGACTCGGCGTCCTTCCGAGTCGGCTCGATCCGCCATCTGCATCGACCTATTAACGTAGCAGTCGCGTTCGAGCTGACGAGCGCGCTCCGTGAAATGGGTGCGCTGGGGTCGGACAGAGAACTACACGCGTCTTCGTGGACTTCTCGCGCGTGGAATCCTCGCGCAGGGAACGTCAGCTCACCGTCAGGACGGCTTCGAGGTATTCGAGAGGCGCGGCGAGCGTTCCATCCGTCGCGCGATTGTCACGCGCGAAGACCGCGGCCAGATCCGCCGCCAATGCGCGCTTGCCGTCCTCGTCGAGCGCGGCGAAGGCCCGGTGAGTCGGGCCGAAGTAGTTTCGCATGATGGTCACGGCGTGGTCCGTCGAGAGGAAGTACTCGGTCACGGTCTTCCGCTCGAGCTTCGTGACCGTGACCGCGCTGCCGAAGAGCTCACGCAGGCCGCGCTCCGTTCCCCAGCGAAGGGGCGACTCGAGACCCGCGGGCGGTGCCGCCATGTGCGCGGAGACCGTGCGAAAGAACTCGCCGACGGCGCCTTCGGGCGTCCAGCTTGCGAGGCCGATCGTTCCGCCGGGCCGGCACACGCGAACGAGCTCGCGCGCGGCGCGTGCCTGATCGGGCGCGAACATCACGCCGAAGGTCGAGAGCACGAAGTCGAACGCCCTGTCTTCGAACGGCAGCGCTTGCGCATCTCCTTCCACGAAGTGAACCTTCAAGTGTTCCGCGTCGGCGCGCTTCCGGCCGCGTTCGAGCAACGAGGGGACGTAGTCGACGCCGGTGACTTCGCAGAAGCGGCGCGCCGCGGCGATCGCGACGTTGCCGCTGCCGCAGGCGACGTCGAGCACGTGCTTTCCGGCGTGGGGGTCGGCCGACGCGACGAGCGCCTCGGCGGCCGGCACGATCACGGTCGCGATGACCGAAAAGTCGCCGGAGGCCCAGGTTGCCTGCTGGTTCTTCGTGATCCCGGCGTAGTCGAGGGTCGTGCTTGCGAGCGCAG
>DASUTR010000308.1:0-3056 GCA_036374535.1 Polyangiaceae bacterium | reverse complement strand
GTGCAACAACGGTTTCGGCCCCATGAAACTCCGCGACGGCCCCGCGCCCATGCGCTTCCTGCGCGAGCTCGAAAAACGCCCGCCGGCGCTGTTTCTCTGGTCGAACTATTTCGAGGAAATGGGTTCCGATCCTTTGCACCGCTTCGACGAGCTGAACACCTTCCTGAAGACCCGCTACGCCGTCGTCGACGTCCGAGGCCCCTTCGTAGCCCTGCTCCGCGCCGATCTCGTGAACTCCGACCGCGTGGTCGTGGGAACGACCCGTAGCCCCCCGTACGGATCGGAGTGAACCGCCAGGGGCGCCGAGAGCGGAGGAGACCGCCACGGGAAATTTTTTGGTGGGCGAGCATCGAGGCTTCGCGGCCGTCCCGTACCGAGCTGATGTGGCGGCGCGGTGCGAGCATTGGAACTCGAACTCGGACGCCCGTCGGTCGCCCACCCCTAAATTCCCATGGCGGCCTCCTCCGCTCTCCGCGCCTTGGCGGTAAGAGCGGAAGTATTAGGTGTTGGGGAGCGGTTTGTAAGGTTGGTCCGGGTGGGCGGGTTCGGTGTGGACGAGGACGTCGCGGACACCGGAAAACTTCTGTTTGATGGCGTCGATGACCCAGTGCGTGACCTTGTGGCCGTCGACGACCGTGAGGTGCGGCGCGACCTGGATGTGGAGATCGACGTAGATGCTGCCCGGCATGCCGCGCGTTCTCACTTTGTGCGCGCTCGCGACGCCGGGTACGTCGCAGACGACGGCGATGATGCTCTTCGGGTCGAGCACCACGGCGTCGGCGAGATAACCGAGGTTTTCGCGCAAGACGCCGATGCCCGCCCACGCGATGAAGCACGCGATCCCGAACGCGGCGACGACATCGACGAGGACGTAGCCGCTCCGCACGAGCGCGACGGTGAGCACGACGCCGCACGTCACGAACACGTCGGAGCGGGTGTGCGCGGCGTCGCTCAAGAGAAACGGGCTCGCGAGCGCCTTCCCGCGCGCGCGTTCCCACTGCGCGACGCCGAGGTTCACGGCGAGCGTGCCCGCGAGCACGACGAAGGCGCCCGTGTCGATGTCCGGCAGCGGGCCAGGGCTCCCCGAGAGCCGAAGCACGGCGCCGCGCGCGACGTCGAACGCCATCGCGAGAAGCGACATGCCGACGAGGCCCGCCGCGATGACCTCGAACTTGTTGTGACCATAGGGATGCCCCTCGTCCGCGGGGCGGCTCGCGATCCACACGCCGAGCAGTCCTACGAGGTTGTTCGCCGAATCGGTGAGCGAGTGGAAACCGTCGGCTCGAATGGAGAGCGTGTTCGCGAAGGTGCCGTAGCCGATCTTCGCCACCGCCACGGCGAGGTTCAGCGCGAGCGTGACCCAGAGCACGCGCCGCACGGCGCGCGCGCGAGCAAACTCGGGCTCGATCGGGACGCTCATCGACGCCGAGACTACCGCGCCGGACCCGAGCGGGGCATCGTCAGCGCGACTCGCGCAGGGCGCGCGCCGTGGCGCGGGCTCCCTCGGCGTACTTCTTCGCCCGTTCGCGCTCCTCGGCCGGGGCTTTTTTCTGCGACAGGAGCTTCTCGGCGTTCGCGAAGCGCAGCGCGAGGTCGTCCCAGAACGTCGCGTCGTTCGGCCGCGGAACGAGCGCGAGAATCGCCGCCGCGTCGTACGCCGCAGCGCCCGCGAACGGACCGTTTTGTTTCGCGATGGCGTCGAGCAGGCTCACGTCGAACGAGCCCTTGACCGACGGGCCTTTGAGCATCAGCGCCGCCGTGTCCTCGGGGCCGCGTTCGAGCGCCTGCGCGAGCGCCGCGAGCAAGCGCCCTCCGTCGTCGAGCTTGCCGACGGCGAGCGCCTCGCGCGCGCGGCGAAAATCGGAAGCGCGAAAATAGACCCGCCCGTAGTCGATGGAGAGCCGCGCTAGAAGCGCACGCGACTCGGGCGAGAGCTTCTTCGGGTCGAGCGAAGCGGCGAGCGCTTTCGGCACGCCGCGCTCGAGGAACGCGCGGAGCAGCGCGGGTTTCGACGCGTCTTCGCCGGCGAGCACGTAGCTCGCGTAGAAGCTCGGTAGCCCCGCCGCGAGCTCCGCCTCGCGCGAGAACTCGGGCGCCGCGAGCGGGGGAACGATGAGCTCGTCGAGCGCGTCGACGCGGCTACCGCTCCAGAGCTTCGAGAGCAGCGTCCGCGCCTCGGCCACGCGTTGGTCGTGGAGCGCGCCGAGCTCGGCGAACGCACGTAGCCCGACGAGCGCCGCGTCGCGGCCGCGCAGCTTCCTCGGCTCGAGCGCCTGATCGAGCGAGCCATAGTAGACGTCGGTGAGCTCCTTGTCGGCGCGAAGTTCGTCGGGAAGCGGAATGCCGCGGGCCATTTCCACGAAACGGAGATCGGCGTTCCCCGCCGCGATCGCCGCGACGCCGCGCCCGTAGCCCGTGAGGCGCGAGCCCTGCAGCGAAAGCTGATCGATCGCGAGCGCTTGCGCGACGATCCAGGGGCCGAGCTCGTCTTTCTGGAACGCGAGGAAGCGTTCCTTCGAAAACGGCGCCTCGAGGCGCGGCGGTTCGCCGAGCAAGCGCGCGAGCCGTGCCGAGAGCGCGAGACCGAGCAGGGCGTTCTCGATCTCGAGCGCGAGCTTCGTCTTCGGCTTCTCGAGGACGGGCGCGACGATGGCGTCGGCGCACGCCACGGGGGCGAGCTCGGCACGCAGGGCGCGGAGCAGCCCCTCCGGATAGCCGCCGCGGTCTTCGAGGCACGCGATCGAGCGGTCGCGCTCGGCGACCGCTCGGTTCGGCGCGAGCGCGAGGACGAGCCCGGCGCGCGTGTCGCCGCCCTTGAGCAGACACTCGCTCGTGGAGTGCTGGACGAGCGCCGCGCACTCCGCCGGCGGTGGTGGCACGGCCGCGGGTGCAACGGGTTTTCGGGCGGCGGGCTCGCGCGCTGTGGGCGGTGAGGTTCCCTCGGAAGCCGTACCGGGAGGTTCGGGCGACGCGGCCCGGGGCGGAGGCGCGGCGGCGCACGCGACGGCGAACGGAACGAGCAGTACGAGCCTCTTCATCGGCGAACTCACCTTGGA
>DASUTR010000307.1:0-4985 GCA_036374535.1 Polyangiaceae bacterium | reverse complement strand
GGATCGAGGCGCTCCACTACTACGTGCGCGATCTGGAGCGCAGCCGCCGCTTCTACACCCAGAAGCTCGATTTCGCCGAGGTAGGGCAGAGCGGCGTCGAGCTCGTGGAAGGCGGGCGCCAGCGCGCGGTCGTGTTCGAGGCAGGCGCATGCCGCGTCGTTTGCTCGTCGCCCGTCGGCGAGGGCGGCCGCGCGGACCGCTACCTGAAAAAGCACCCGGACGGCATCGGCAGCATCGTGTTCGAGGTCGAAGACGCCGAGCGCGCCTTCTCGCTGCTCGAGGCTCGCGGTGGAACGCCGATCGACGACGTACGCGAGCACCGGGGCGCGGCAGGAACGCTCCGAACCTTCGTCGTCGCGACCCCGTTCGGCGACACCACGTTCCGCTTCGTCGAGCGCCGCGGAGATTTTTCGCTCTATCCGGGCTTCGAGCGCTACGGCGCTCCGCTCGGCGGCGGCAACGTCGCGGGCTTTTCGCATTTCGACCACGTGACCGCCAACTTCGAAACGATGACGCCCGCGCTGCTCTGGCTCGAGCACGTGCTCGGTTTCGAACGCTTCTGGCAGGTCGAGTTCCACACCGACGACGTCGCGCGCCGAGACGAGCACGGCTCCGGCTTGAAGTCGGTCGTGATGTGGGACCGGGCGAGCGGCGTGAAGTTCGCGAACAACGAGCCGCACCGACCCCATTTCAAAGAGTCTCAGATCAACGTCTTCCACGAAGAGCACCGCGGCGACGGAGTCCAGCACGTCGCCCTCGCGCTCGCGGACATCACGCGCGCCGTGCGGGAGCTCAGAGCGCGGGGCGTCGAATTCATGCCCACGCCGAAGGCGTACTACGCAGCGCTGCCCGACCGGCTCGCGAGGCTCGGCGTCGGAGCGCTCGCCGAACCGCTCGCCGAGCTCGAAGAGCTCGAGGTCCTCGTCGACGGTGACGGCCCCGGCCGCTACCTCTTGCAAATCTTTTTGAAGGATTCGGCGGGAACGCACCACAGCGCCGAAGCGGGTCCGTTCTTTTTCGAGCTCATCCAGCGTCGCGGCGACGAAGGATTCGGCGCGGGGAACTTCCGTGCGCTCTTCGAGAGCATCGAGCGCGGCCAGCGCGCGGGCGGGAAAGCCTGATGCTCGACCGGGTGGCCCACGGCACGCTGCCGGCGAAACCGCACACCGCGCTCCGCTCGAGCGAAGGCGCGCTGCGCTACGAGGAGTGCTTCACGCGCAACGGCTTCGAGGGCGCTTTTTCGATGCTCTATCACCAGCATCGCCCCCACGAAGCGGAGCCGGCGCCGCTCCCTCGCCACTTTCCCGCCCCTCGCGCCGCCGCCGAACGCGCGCTCGCTCGCCGCCATTACCGCTGCCTCGACCTCCCGGAGCTCGGCGCCCCCGCGCTCGAATGCCGGCTGCCGCTGCTCTTCAACGACGACATCGTCGTCGCCTTCGCGCGCCCGCGCGCGCAAGACACCTCCTATTTCGTCAACGCCGACGCGGACGAGCTCTGGTACGTCCACGCCGGGGGCGGCACGCTGAAATCGCCCTTCGGCAACCTCGTCTTCCGCACCGGCGATTACGTCTGCATTCCGCGCGGCACGGCGCACCGCTTCGTCCCCGACGCCGAGCTCGACCAGGCCTGGCTGTGCATCGAGTGCAAGAAAGACGTGGGCATCCCGCGGCACTACCGTAATCCCATCGGTCAACTGCGCATGGACGCGCCCTACTCGCACCGCGACTTCCGGCGTCCCGTACTCACGGAGCCGAGCGACGACGGCGTCCGTAGCCTGGTCGTCAAACGAAACGACGCCTTTTCCGGCTTTCGCGCGCGGCACCCCTTCCAAGACGTCGTCGGATGGGACGGCAGCGTCTACCCGTTCGTATTTCCGATCCTCGCGTTCCAGCCGCGCGTCGGACAAGTGCACCTGCCGCCCACGGTGCACGCAACGTTCGAAGCCGGCGGTGCCCTCGTCTGCAGCTTCGTTCCGCGCCCGCTCGATTTTCACGAAGCTGCGATCCCCTGTCCGTATCCGCATACGTCCGTCCACATCGACGAAGTGCTGTTCTATGCCAACGCGGCGTTCGGCTCACGCCGCGGCGTCGCCGCCGGCAGCCTGTCGCATCACCCGGCGGGCATTCCGCACGGTCCGCATCCCGGCGCCTACGAATCGTCGCCGGGACAGACCCACACGACGGAAATCGCCGTCATGCTCGATTGCATGTCGGCGCTCACGCCGACGGACAATGCGCTCAGCGTCGAGGACGCCGAATACCATCAGAGCTTTCAGGCTGAGTGAACTCGCGAGTCAGCCGTGACCCTGGGTGTGACAAGACCGTCACCCAGTGACGCCGCTCACCCCCGTAAGTACGCGACAACACACGGCCGAGGCTTGGCACGCTGATCGCAAGGAGTCCGGAGCGATGCGCGCCCGAATCCGCTCCCTGCAGGTCGAAGCCGAGCCCCGCGTGGTCACGCTCGTGCGACAGGCGCGCCGTCACACGCTACGAGGCGATACGCGAAAAGCAATGCTCGCCGTCCGTGAAGCTTGCTTAACGTCGGGGACGGACGCGCGACTCTGGGCGCTCTACGGCGCTGCTTGCCGCCGCGCGAGGAAACACGAAGAAGCGAAGGAAGCCATCCGACAGGCGATCTACTTCCGCGAGCGCGAGCGCGACGCGCGCCGTGCAGGATCACTGCAACGGCTCCTGATCGAAATCGAGTAGTAGCGAGTCGAAATCGAATAGTAGCGAGCTTGCACGCAGAGCCACTACGACACATGTTGTAGCGTGAAGGCCAAGGACTCATCTCCCGACGCTCCGCCCGACGCGCCGCGGCACTCCGCGTGAGCGCGACGCCCGCGCGAGGCACCGAGACTGAAATCCCGCGGCCGAGGAGGTAGCCATGACCCCACTGGCAGCCAAGCTCGTGTTCCTCACTTCATCCGCTCTCGGCGCCGCAACGCTGGGCTCGACCGCGTATCTCGTCGAACACCCGCGGGCGTTCTCGCCGGAGCCCGTCCGTCCCCTCGCCATCACGCCGCTCGCCCCGCGCCCACTTCCCCCCGAGCCCGCCGTCCTCCCAGAGCCCGTCGTGATCCCCGCCGTCGTCGTCACGGGCGAAAAGGCGCCGCGCATCCCGAAGGCGCAGCCGGCCGCGAAACCCGCCCAAGAGAAAACGTTCGTCCCCTGCTCGGAATGGCGAGAAATGGGCCCGACGAACGTGAACAAGGGCGGCGCGGCGAGCGTTCATCGGGTGCGGAAGCTCTGCACGTGAGTTCTGTCGGCCGGCCTTCCGGGCGACCAATGCTCCCATCGGTGAACGTCAAGAAATCATCACTATCGACGGTCTGTCGGCGCTAATGCGAATATCCCGCCCAAGATCTGAGGCGGCGGGCAGATTGGCGAGTGATGCCCGCGCAGTATTCAGGAACGGAACCCATCCAGCCGACCGGCTCGATAGTCGAGCGCGCCGTGACGGTCTTGGAAGCGCAACGCGGCGCCGCTCCGACGACGAGCGCTGCTCCGCGTGCCGGCGAAGATCCGACGACCGCGCTCGACGAGCTCCAGAAGCGGCTCGGGCACCTGCGTGAGCAGGCGCAGGATCTCGTCGACCAGGTAACGCGCGTCGTCGAGCGACTTCCGTCGGGCGTTCCTATCTCACCGAGCGTGCCTTCCGAGCTCCAGCCGAGGTTGCAGGCATTCGATGGAGCGACCATGCCGGTGTTGCGCGCTGCCGTGGCGTCCCCGGGTGGCATCGGCCGAACGGCGTTGGGTCTTTTCAACGAATCCCGGGCGCCGGCGTCGATCGTCCTTCGCGCAACGAGTCTCGTGAGCGACCTCGGCGACGAGCTCCCGGGGAGCCTGGTCACGTTCGCGCCCAATCCCTTGCATTTGCCCGCCGCCGGAGAGCTTCCCGTGCAGGCGAACGTGCGTGTACCCCCTGGTGTGCGACCAGGCACGTACTCGGGGTTGGTACAGGCGGTGGGGCTCGCGGCAACGCGCGCCGTGCTGACGGTGATCGTCGCGCCCGCGGCCAGCGAGTAAGCGAAGGCGGAGATGCGAGGGAATGTGATTCTTCTGTCCGAAAACGCGCGATCGCACCGCCGACGCTCAGGAGTTTGAGTCATGAACCAATACGTTGCCCAGTTGCCTTGGACCGACGAACAGTGGGCCCGCGTCACCAAGACGGTGAAGCAGGAAGCCGAGCGCACGCGAGTCGCGGCGAAGTTCTTGCCCATCTACGGTCCCGTCGGCGAGGACCAAGTCGCGGTACCGAACCTGGCGCTTTCGGAAACCGGCATCGCTCCGCTCGTACCCGCGGCCGCCGCCGCCGTCCCCGGCCTGTCTCGACGACGTCTGGACGTCGACAGCTCGCCGCAGACGGCCCTCGCGACGATCTCGATGCTCGTCTACGTGAGGGGTCACGAAGCCTCCGATCCCGAGCTGCAGGCGGCGCTCACCATGTTCCGGCGCGCCGCGAACATTCTCGCGCGCACGGAAGACGCCCTGATGTTCAACGGCCAGGCGGACGTCAACGAGAAGCCGGTCGCGCCGGGCGGCGCGATCGATCTCGCGCAGGTGACGTACGGCCGCCCGCAAAACGGGCTCGTCGGCAGCGACCTCGGGCCGAACTTGCCCGACGGACACCAGGCTCGACGCGTGCGCATCCCGCAGAGGGCCGGGTTGGTCGCGGGCCAGGCGCTCATCGAAGCCGTCGTGGACGCCATCGACCGGCTCGAGCAGCAGGGGTACGGCGGGCCGTACGCTTGCGTGCTGGCGAACGATCTCTACCGCGACGCGCACACGCCCACGGACAACCTGGTGCTGCCGCGCCACACGATCGTTCCGATGCTCGAGGACGGCCCACTGCTTCGCTCGAGCACCATCAAGGACGGCTGGGGCATCGTGGTCTCGCGCGACAGCGGGCAGGTCGAGCAGGTTCTGGCCAGCGAGATTTGCGTGAAGTTCTTGCACGTCTCGGAGGAGCCCCGCTTCGTC
>DASUTR010000306.1:0-10748 GCA_036374535.1 Polyangiaceae bacterium | reverse complement strand
GCCCGCGAGCAGGGCAAGCTCGACCTGTACAAGGAGCTCCTGCTGCACCTGCGCAAGGTGGCGGCGGACGACGAAGCCGTGAAGGCTCTCGACAGCGTGCGCGCACCCGCGCCGTCGAGCGCGCCGCCGCCGAGCGCGCCGCTCAGCCTGCCCGATTCGCAAATCGACGTGATCGAAAGCGTCGCGCCTGCCAGCGCGCCGGCTCAGAGCTCGCCCGACGTATCCGTCAGCGTCGATGAGCACGTCGAAGTGGCAGAGGAAGTTTACGGCGGGGGCTCGTTCGACGCCCGCGCGCACGCGCGCAAGGCCATCGTCGACGCCGATTCGTTCCGCAAGCTCCGGCTCTTTCCGAAGGCGATCGAGACGCTGCACATCGCGCTCGAGATCGACCCGCGTTCGATCGAGATTCGCTCGCGCTTGCGCGACATCCTCATCGAGTCGGGCGATCGAGAAGGCGCCATCGCCGAGACCGTGAATCTGGCCGCGCTCTTCATGGATCGCTCGGACTCGGGCCAGGCGGAGCCGCTCTTGCGCGAGGTCCTCACGGTCGAGCCGGGTCACGCTGCGGCCGCGGCCATGCTCGAGCAGGTGCGCGCCGGCAGCGCGTACGCACTGGGCACCGGTCAGGACAACACGACGAACACGAAGACGGCTCCGGGCCGTCCCGCGCTCGACACGTACGATCCGAACGAGCCGTTGCCGTCGTACGATCTCGAGGAGGTCGGTGCGGACCAAGCGCTCAGCAAGGAACACACGTCCACCACCACGGGCCCGAAGCTCATGCTGGTCGACGAGCCGTTCAGCTCCGAAGCCAATCCGCTCCCGAGCTTTCCGCTGGGTGAGCCGCCGACGGGGGAAACCGCGGCGCTCGACGATGCCGACATCGACGAGCTCGACGCGCCGGCGTCGCCGTCCCGCACGACGCCCGAGCTCGAGGCCCTCGAGGAAGCGCTCGAGGAGGCGGACTTCTTCGCGGCGCGCGGGCTCTACGAAGACGCGCGCGCCATCCTCGTCGACCAGCTGAACAAGACGCCGAATCACCGGCTCGTCATCGAACGGCTGCGCGAGGTCGAAGAGTCCCTGGCTGCGTCCGGCTCGAGCCAGACCATCGAGCGTTCGATGCTCGCGGGCGGCGCCGCGCCGCAGAGCGAAGCAGAGCTCGACGTCGCGGTGTCCCTGAGCGGCATGAACCCGGATCTCGGGCCCGAGAGCTCGGGCGATGTCACCTCGAGCATGGTCCACGTCGACGTGGACCAGGTGTTCATGAAGTTCAAAGCGGGGGTGCGCGCGCAGGTGCAGGAAGCAGACAGCGCGACGCATTACGATCTCGGCGTGGCCTACAAGGAGATGGGCCTGCTCGCGGAAGCCATCGCGGAGTTCCAAGCCGCGGCGCGCGATCCGCATCGCGAGTGCATGTGTTACGCGATGATCGGCCTCATCTACCTCGAGCAAAACGATCTCGAGCGTTCGAGCGAGTCGTACATCCAGGCGCTCTCCGCGCAGTCGAAGACGGTCGAGCAGGAAATGAGCCTCTACTACGACCTTGGCACCGTCTACGAGATGAAGAACGCGAAGAAGGAAGCGCTCTACTACTTCCAGAAGATCGCGCGGCGTGATCCGGGCTAGCGCGACACGGCCGATCGCATCGCGGCGCTCACGCCGGGCGCGGAGGCTCCGAAGGTGGAAAAGCCGGCGCGCGCCGTCAACGACGACGACGACTTCGACCGTGCCTTCGACGACTTGTTCGAGGGCAAGGACTAGCGCCCCCGCGCGCGGCTACTTCGGCGGGGCGGGCGCAGGGATCGCCGGCGGCGGCAGCACGGCGGGCGGCGTGAGCGGCGTCGGTCCCGTGGTTTTCGCCGCGGGCGTCTTGTCCTTGCCGGTCTTGTCGGCGGGCTCCACCGGAGCGCCCTGGTTGTAGAGCTGGATCACCTTGTCGGTGAGATCGAGATCGCTGCGGACGTACGGGACGGCCTGCTTGTCGACGACGACGTCGTAGCCTTCCTGCGTCGCCATGCGGCGAATCACGCCCATCGCCTTCTGAAAGATGGGCTGGGTGAGCTCGCTCTGCTTCTTCTGCAGCTCTTTGTTGTACTCGACGAAGACCGTCTGGAGATTCACCATCTCGCGCTGCCACTTGTCGACGCGCTTCGCGAGCGCGGTCTTGCTGAGCACGTCGCGCTGCTTCTCGATGTCCTCGCGCTCCTTCTGAAGCTCCTCTTGCTTCTTGTCGAGCTCGCGCTGCCGGCTGTCGAATACCTTCTTCAACGTCGCCTGCATGCGCAGGCCGTCTTCGGTCTCCATGACGGCGCGTTGCGTGTCGACGACCGCGACCTTCATTTGAGCGGCGGCCGGCGCCGAGACCAGGGAGAGAGCGAGCGCGAGCGCCCAAACGATTCGACGAGCGAGAAACATGGCGCGGGGCGTACCGTCGGCCGACGGGCCCGTCAAGCCGCGATGCCGCACCCACGCGTGAAATGCCTGCAAAATGCTCGCCCGGAGGCGCGCCGACCCCCGCGGCGCGGTAGGAAACGGGCATGAACGGCGGCTGCTTTTGCGGATTCGTTCGTTACGAGGTGGGCGGCGTTCCCACTGAAAGAACCACCTGCCACTGCTCGATCTGCCGGCGGACGACCGGCGCGCCGCACGTCACCTGGTTTACGGTACGACGCGACGCGTTTTCGCTGACCGCGGGCACGCCCGCGACGTTTCGTTCCTCCGACCACGCCGTACGCTCGTTTTGTCCGCGCTGCGGCGCGCAACTCGCGTTCGCGTCGTCGCATTTCCCCGACGAGCTCGACGTGACCGTCTGCTCGCTCGACGACCCCGGCGCCGTTCCCCCGGCCGATCATACGTTCGCCGCGTCGCGCGTGTCGTGGGACCTCATCTGCGATGGGCTTCGCGCCTATCCAGACGGCCGAACGCGCTGAGACCTCAACGTGCCGGTCCGAGGCGGGCAGCCATCCAACGCACGCCGAAGGCGAGAAGGTCGTCCGCCTCGATGAGCTCGCTCCGCGCCCCGCCGACCGAACCCGTGCGAGCACGGCCCTCGGCGAGGTAATCGACGAGCAAGAGCCCGAAGTAGTCACCGTCGGGGTGATCGACGATGCCGTGCTCGTCGTCCAGGCAGTCGACGTGAACGTCGACGGCCGACCCGTCGCGAAGGACGCGCCGGTGACGCCGCACCCGGCGTTTTTCCGCGAGCGGAGCGAGGTACTCGGCGTAGTGAAGGAGCGTCGTGGTTTCGAGGTCCGCGCCGAGTCGCAGCACGCGCCCACCCCATCGACACAAACGCTCGAGGGCGGAGCCGGGCCCGTAGTAGTCGTGCCAGGGCGGGTTCTCCAAGAGCTCCTCGGCGCGACCACCACGAGCACCGAATCGCCCTTCGGGATGGTCCGTGACGTGGGTTCCGGCGCGACGGCGAAACGCTTCCGCGAGGTAACCTACGTCCGGGTCCGCGGGCGTGGTCGAGGCGTCGAACGGCTCGTCGTTCCGCGCTCCGAGCGTCATCAGCAGCGTCCCGCGTGCTCCCACCGCGTGCTCGAGCGCCTCGAGCACGCCGGCGGCGCCTCCCTCGACGGGACCGATGGCGCGGAGCGAGGCGTGCACCATCACGGTATCGCCGGACGCGACGCCGAGTTCGCGAAGATCCAAGGCCAATCTCGCGGGGGAAAGGGGAGTACTTTTTGCCGTCGTGTTGGAAAGATAGCGCGCTTAATCTCGGGCACGGGCGGCCGTATCGATCTGAGATTTTCCCTTTGGGCACCTTGTTTCGCAGCCGGCAGCTCACCTGGGTTTTCGCGCTTTTCCTCGGCGTATTGGCCCTTTCGTACTCGTACGTTTCCAGCCGGCGGTACGTGAAAGCCGTCGCGTGGATCGATCACACGCTCGAGGTGGAGCGAACGCTCGAGGCGTTTCTCGGCGCCATCGTCGAAGAGGAGTCGTCGACGCGAGCGTATGTCGTTACCGGCGATCGGGTGTTTCTCGAGCGGCTGGAGGCGGATCGCGTGGAGTACGCACGTAGTCTGTTCCTCCTTCGAGAGCTCACGCGCGACAATCCGGCGCAGGTAGAGCGCGTAGACCGTCTCGAGCGCGCCTTGCACCAGAAGGCGGCGTTCATGAAGCGAACCGTCGAGCTGCGCGACCAGGGCGCCGTCGCGGAGGTGACCGCGCTCGTCGCGAGCCGGCGTGGCAAGGAGTTGATGGACGAACTTCGCTCGACCGTCGACGAGATGACGCGCGACGAGCGCCTATTGCTCGAGCAGCGCAACGCGAAGGCGGCGACGGTTCAACGGGACACCGTCATCGCGATCGTGGCAGGCGTCCTTCTGCTGATGCTCCTGCTCGGCACGAGCTTCCTCACGATGAAGCGCGACGCGAAGAACCTGGAAGCCATCGCGCTCGACCTCGCCGACAGCGAGGAGCGCTACCGCGTGCTGATCGAGAACTCGAGTGAGCTCGTCCGACTTCACGGCCCCGACGGTCACCCGTTCTTCGTGAGCCCCTCCGTGGAGCATTTGCTCGGCTACACGGCGGCCGAGTCGATCGCCAAGCCGCCCTATGCGCTCGTGCACCCGGACGACGTGGAAACGAGCAGGGCGGCGCTCCGAAGACTCCAAACGAGGGAGGTCGACGCGGCGACCGTCGTCTACCGTCTCGTTCGTAAGGACGGCACGTCCCGCTGGTTCGAGTTCCACTTCACGCGCGTCGACGGCCCCGGCGGAACGCTGCGGCACTACCAGTCGTCGGGTCGGGACGTTACCGAGCGCCGCGAGCTCGAGGAACGACTAGCGCTGCAGACCGAGGAGCTTCGGAGCCTGTCGCTGCGCGACGGTCTCACGGGGCTCTACAACCGGCGTGGGTTTCTCGAGCTCTCCGCGCAAATGTTGCGCGTCGCGCGCCGCGAGCAGCAGCGTGTCACGCTGATCTTCGTCGACCTCGACGGACTGAAGGTCATCAACGATCGCCTGGGGCACGAAGCGGGCGATCGCGCCATCGCCGAAGCGGGCGAGCTCCTGCGCTCCACCTGTCGCTCGAGCGACGTCGTCTGCCGTCTCGGCGGCGACGAATTCGTCGTCCTGGCGAGCAAGCTCGACTCGGCCTCGGTCGAGATCTTGAAGGGTAGGCTCGACCGGGCGATCGACGGTCTGAATCGGATGCCCGGGCGTGAATACGAGATTTCATTTTCGGTCGGTCTCGCAACGTTCGAGCCGACCCTGCCCGTTCCCATCGAGACGCTGCTCGCGCAGGCCGACGCGCGCATGTACGAGGCCAAGGCCGCCCGCCGGCGCCGCCGCCAGGAGTCGGCTGAACGTTCCGTGCCCCGAGTACCGTCCGAGCGAAGCTCGTAGTCATCCGCCGCCCCTTGCGCGACGAATAGGCGTGATTAACCGACGGATGATGTCTTTCGAGCTGCCGCAGGTGCGGTGGCACTGGCACGGGTTTCGGCCATGGACGACCATCACGAGTGGTCCGAGTCGGAGCCCTCGAACTCCGAGGGTTCGACCGGGAAATCGGCAGAGTTAGCGTCGGACATCGAGTCTTTGAAACGGGCGGTTCGCGCGCGCGATCGAGTGGTCGCCGTCGTCGCTCACGACCTCAGAAATCCGCTCGGGATCGTGCTGCAAACGAGCAGCCTCTTGCTCCGGACGCTCGGTGACCCGAACGATCGCAGGATGGTGCAGAGGATCTTCGACGTCGCTACGCGAGCGAAGAACCTGGTAGACGATCTGCTCGACGTAACGTCCATCGAGCAAGGCTCCTTTTCCATCGAAAAGCGCCGCGTCGACCTTTCCGCGGTCGTGCTGAGTGCGGTCGGAGCGCAGCATTCGCTTGCGGCGCGGGCCTCGCTCGTACTCTGTCTCGACCTCCACCCGAACATCCCCGAGGTCGAGGCGGACGAACGTCGTATCCACGAGGTGCTCGAAAATCTCGTCGCCAACGCACTGAAGTTCACGCCGCCCGGCGGCTCGATCACCATCGGCGCCGACGCCCGCCCCGACGAGGCGCGGGTCTGGGTGAAGGACACCGGCGCCGGCATCCCCGAGGCCGAGCTCCCCTGGGTCTTCGACCGTTTCTCGCACGCGCGCCGGCTCAATCGAAAGGGAACGGGCCTCGGGCTCGGCATCTGCAAAGCCATCGTCGAAGCGCACGGCGGTCGTATTTGGCTCGAGAGCTCGCCGGGTCAGGGCACGACGGTGTTCTTCGTGCTGCCGGCCTCGCCGCCGGCCTCCTCCGTCGAAGCGAAGCCCGTACCGCCCGCGAGCGTGCTCTTGGTCGATGATTCGGAGTCGAACCTCGATGCCCTCGAAGCCATGCTCGAGCGATCCGAATACCGAGTCTTGCGCGCGAGCTCCGGACGCGAGGCGCTCGCTATCGCCTCGCGCGAGTCCCTTGCGGTCGCACTCGTCGACATCGGTATGCCGAACATGGACGGACTCGAGCTCGGCGCACGCCTGAAAACGCTCGAGGGCTGCGGCGACGTGCCGATCCTGTTCATCACGACGGACGGTGGCGACGCGCGCGAAATCCACCGGGCGTACGAAGCAGGCGGCGCCGATTACCTCGTGAGACCGCTCGAGCCCAACATCGTTCGCCGCAAGGTTGCGGTGTTCGTGAACCTCGGACGCCGCCGCGCATAGACCCTACGAGCGGCGCCGCGAACCTCTCGCCATTTCGCCACGCGCGCGTCATCGTGAATTGACAAATCGCCTCTACCCCGAGCCTCGCGAGAGCTCTAGATCGGAGGGGCCCGAGGAACTAGGCGATGCTGGCGGGACTGCCCACGCGTCTCTATGTGGTCTTCGGCGCGGGGCTCGCGGCGCGTCTCGTCGCCGGCGCACTGAGCGGCGGCGCGTTCGATTACTGGAAGCATCGGCTGCCGACTGCACGCTGTCTCGATGCCGGAGGGACGCTCTACTGCGACTGCGTCTGCAATCACACCCCGCTTTATCCCTACCTGAGCGCTGCGATGTTCCACGTGTCTCCGGACATCGCCTGGGTCAGAGCGCTCTTGCTCACGCTGCCCGCCGCTTTGGGCGACGCGTTGGTGCCCATCGCGCTGTTTTCGCTCTTGCGAAGGCTCGGACGCGAGCACCTTGGTTTCGCGGCCGCCGCGCTCTATGCCTTCAATCCGATCAGCGTCTACGAGATACGCCTCGCGCATTGGGACGGGCTCACGGTGCTCACCGTGCTCCTCGGCTTGTCCGCTCTGACGGCGGGTAGAGCTATCAAAGCGGGCGTAGCCGTCGGCATCGGAGCGCTCTTGAAGCAATTTCCGCTCGCGCTCCTTCCCATCGCGGCGCTCAAAGAGCGCAGCGCTCGCGAGCTCGCGACCACGACCCTCGCCGCCGGAGCGATCGTGACGCTCGGCTTTCTGCCGTTTCTACTCGGGTGCCCGAGAACCATGCTCGAGAGCCTCGCGAGCCATCCGCTCTGGAACGGCGAAGCGCCGCGGGGCGTCGGTGTGGGCACCGTTCAGCAGGTGTTCTCCGAGCTCGGCGTGCCGTACGCGAAGCTCGTATGGTTCGCAGGTTTTCTTGCGCTACTTGCGCCCGCAGTGTTGCGCGCGCGCCGGTCGAGCCATTTCGAGCTCACTGGGCTCGTCCTCGTCGTGCTCGCTTACTTTACTTACGCGACCCATCGTCAGCTCGTGGTCTGGGCTCTGCCGTTCCTGATCGTCTTTTCGCTCGAGCGGCGGACGTTCTGGCCGCTCTCGCTCGTCGTGGCGGGCTACGCGATTCGGGTGGTGAAGCCGGCTTGGTATTTCGGGCTCGTGCACCTGTTCGCCGGCGCCTGGTACTACGCCGCCATGCTCGACGCCGGGAGCCGTTCGTTCCGGCGGCGACCCGCGTTGCGGGAGTTGCCGCTCGCCCGCTCGGTGGCCTCCGAGCGGAGGTAAGCTGTCCGTCATGACCGAGTTCGTGGCGCTGCTGCGCGGCATCAACGTCGGAGGCAAAAACCTCATCAAGATGAGCGAGCTCAAGCGCTGCTTCGAAGAGCAGGGTCTCGAGAACGTGCGAACGTTCATCGCGAGCGGTAACGTGCTCTTCGAGCACCACCGAGACGCCGGAGCGAAGCTCGTGAAGCGCATGGAGGCCGCGCTCGAGAAGACGTTCGACTATGGCGCCAGCGTCGTGCTCCGTTCAGAAAAACAAATGCGCGAGATCGTCGCGCGCGCGCCCGCGGGGTTCGGCACGCAGCCGGCGAAGTATCGATACGACGTGCTCTTCTTGAAGGAACCGCTGACGGCGGCGGAAGCCATGAAGAGCGTGACCACCAAGGAAGGAGTGGATCGGGCGTTCGCCGGGAAGGGCGTCGTCTACTTTTCGAGGCTCATCGCGAAAGCGACACAAAGTCGGCTACCCAGGCTCGTGATGCTTCCCGTCTACAAGAACCTCACGATTCGAAACTGGAACACGACGACGAAGCTCGTCGCACTCATGGGCGCCTCCGTGTGACGGTCAGCTCGCGAGAGGGTCAATCCGTCTTGGGGGCGCTCAGGACCTCGCGAACGCGCGCGAGCAGGGCGTCCATCGTGATCGGTTTCTGAATGAACGCGACCTCCGAGTTCAGAACACCGTGGCGTACGACGGCGTCGTCGGTGTAGCCGGACATGAAGATCGTGCGGCAGCGCGGGATGCGTGCCGTCAGGCGTTCCGCGAGCTCGCGGCCACCCATCTTGGGCATCACCACGTCGGTGAGCAGCAGATGGATCGCGCCTTCGAAACGTTGAGCCAGTGCCAATGCGTCCGCGCCGGAAGCGGCGTCGAGGACATGGTAGCCATTCTTCGCGAGGATGCGCTTGGTGACGGCTCGCACCTGCGCTTCGTCTTCGACGAGCAGGATCGTCTCGGCTCCGCGAACGGCTTCGGGTTTGGTGGCCGGCGGCCGTGAGCTCGACGCGTCTTCTGTTTCGGGAAGGTACAGCTCGAACGTCGTTCCCCGACTCGGCGCGCTCGTAACCCGAATATCGCCGCTGCTCTGCTTGACGATTCCGAAAACGGTCGAAAGTCCGAGCCCCGTTCCCTTGCCCTGCCCCTTCGTCGTGAAGAACGGCTCGAAGACGCGAGCCTGCGTGTCCGCGTCCATGCCTTCCCCCGTGTCGGTCACGCTCAAGCGGACGTGGCGCCCCGGCTTCACTCCGTCGAGCTCGGAGGCACTGCGCGCGTCGAGCTCCACGTCCGTGATTTCCACGACGATGCGTCCACCCTGGGGCATGGCGTCCCGAGCGTTGACGATCAGGTTCAAGAACACTTGCTCCATTTGGCTCGGGTCCACGCGCACCTTTGCGAGTGATTCCAGGCGATAGTCGATCTCGATGTCTTCGCCGATGACACGATTGACCATGCCTTGGAGGCCACGCGCGATGTCGCCGAGGTCGAGGACGCGCGGCGCGAGTACCTGGCGCCTGCCGACCGCGAGAAGCTGGCGCGTCAGCGCCGCTGCTCGCGTGGCCGCCTGGGCGATCTCGTTGATCTCGCCGCGCAGGGCGTCCGGTAACCGTGGGTCGAGCGCGAGCATCTCGGCGTAGCTCAGGATGACCGAGAGCACGTTGTTGAAATCGTGGGCGATGCCCCCGGCGAGCCTTCCCACGGCCTCCATCTTCCGCGACTGGTGGAGTTGCTCTTCCGCGGCGCGCAGCGCGGCTTCGGCGCGCTTTTTCTCGGTGAGATCGAGCACGCAAACGATGCACGTCTCGCGATCGATCATGGCGGTCCGGACGAGCACGGGAACGCGCGTGCCGTCCTTCCGGCGGTACTCTTTCTCGTAGAGCTGCGCGATCCCTTTGCCGAAAAGTTCCTTCGCCGCGCGCTCGTCTGCGGCCCGCCACTCGGGCAAATTCACGTCCTCCGAGGTGAGCTTGCCCGACGTCGCGTCCTCGCGCGTCCGGCCGATGATGCTCAGGAACGCGTCGTTCATCTCGAGAACCCGGCGGGACTTGTCGACGACGATGACGCCGAAGAGTCCCACTTCGGCAAGTCGCGCGAAGCGCCGCTCCGCGAGGCGGCTAGAAGCGTCCGCTCTCGCGAGGGCCCGCGCCGTCCAGAGCACGACCGCGAGAAACGCAAGGACGTTCGCCGTGACGAGCGTGGCGATGCCGAACTCGAGACCGTAGATGCCTCGGCGTTGCCCTTCGAGTCGGAGCCAGCCGAGCGCGACCGGCAGGACGACGACGGTCGGAACGAGGCGACGCGCTAGGATACCGGCGGGCCCCTCCGCGGAGACGATGTTCAGGATGATGCCGTCGCGTCGCGCAAACAGCGTCGCGAGCGAGCCGACGGCGAAGGCGAGCGCCGTGTGCAGCGCCATCGTCGAATGCGCGCTCACGCTGTGCAGGGAGTCGACGTCATAAATGTAGCCGACGAGCGCGACGAACGCGATGAGCGCGGTGGCGCACGCGAGCCATTCGGAGGCGTGGAGGCGCCATCTCGCTTTCGAGTCGAGCGCCGCCGTCGCGAGCGCGAGCAGAATGACGGCCACGGCGGTGTTCGTCGCCATCAGCCCCGGGCGACCGGGCGGCGCGACCGTTTCATCGCGAAACAGGAGCTCGTCGATCCCGAGGTCCCAGCCGAGCGCGGCTTCGCCGAGCGAGAGCGCGCCGATGAGGAGCGCGCACGCCGAAAGCCCGCGTACGAGCCGCGGGTCCGCTCCAGCATGGTGGCGTTCGAGCGAGAAACCGAGCAGCACGAAGACGATTGCCGTGTTCGCCTTCATCGATGCGAGCGTGGGCGCGAGGCGGGTCAGGA
>DASUTR010000305.1:0-2077 GCA_036374535.1 Polyangiaceae bacterium | reverse complement strand
CATCATCGACGGCATCGATCAGGTGAAGACCGAGCTCAATGTCGACATGTCCAAAATCGGCGTCCAGGGCTGCTCCTACGCCGGCAAAATGGCGCTCTTCGGGGGTGCATTCGACGAGCGCGTCGCGCTCACGATCGCGCAGGAATCGGGCGGCGGCGGCATCACCTCGTGGCGAACGTCGCAAGACTTCACGACACGCACCGGCACGAACATCGAGAAGATCAACAACACGAACTACGCCTGGTTTCTCTCGAGCATGAGGAACCTCGACCCCTACAGCCTGCCGCACGATCATCACGAGCTCATCGCCATGATCGCTCCGCGCGCCGTCATCGCCCTCGGCAACCCGGACTACGAATGGCTCGGTGACGAGTCCGGCTACAAATCGGTCGTGGCCGCGCGCGAGGTGTTCAAGGCATTGGGGGTCGAAGGCAACATCGGTTACGATTTCACCGCCAACCACGGCCATTGCCAAGCGCCGTCCGTCCAACAACAGAGCGCCGCGGCATTCGTGAACAAGTTCCTCAAGGGCATGACGAGCGCGAACACCGCCATCGCCATCCAACCCCAGGCGAGCGGCTACGACTTGAACACCATGAGCGTCATCGACTGGCAAACCCCGACGCTGCAATAGGTCTACTCCGCCAAGTCGTGCTCGCGGGGCTCGCTCTCGCCGGAACGCTCGGCTGTGGAGGAAATGAAGAGCTCGGCGCGGGCGCTTCGTGTGATTTCTCGCTGAGCAGGAACGAAGTGAGCGCGACGATGCCCACCGTCGGCGTGGTCGAATGGTCGCTTTCGGGGAGCGCGCCGTCGAGCGCCGCGATCGTCTACCGGCTTCGCGGCGCTACGAGCGCGATCCTGAACTCCGGCGGCGAGGCGCCGGTGAACCTCAGCGAACCGAACCACCGAACCCTGCTGCTCGGGCTGAAACAAGCGAGCGATTATACGTTCCACGTCGAAGCGCGCCGAAATGGACGCACGTGCTCGAGCCCGGAGTACTCGCTGCCGACGACCGGAAGCTTTCCGACCACGCCAGCGGTGACCGTGACGGTGGCGCAGGCGCACGCGCGCGAGCCCGGGTTCATCGTGACGAGCTCGGGGACGAGCCTGCCGAGCAGCGCCTTCATCCTCGACGCCGACGGGGATGTCGTTTGGTACGCCGGCGGACCCGAGAATCCGACGCGTGCGCAGCTCGACTACGAGGGGCGAAACATGTGGATGCTCGAGCTCAATCTCACGAACGAGCTCGGCGAAATGCGAGCTCTTTCGATGGACGGCGAGCGCGAGCTCCGCGACGTGCCCGGCTTCGAAACGGCGCACCACGACTTTACGGTGCTACCCGGCGGGAGAGTCGCCGCGCTCGCCTGGCGCACGCCGGGCATCGATGCGGAAAGCGAGCTCGTCGTGCGTTCGCCGGACGGCACGCTGTCGCGGCCATTTGCGATCGGAAACGCTCTTTACCGCGCCGAAGCGTTCCACGCGAACGCGATCCATTACGTCCCGTTCGACGACGGGTTCACGATCGCCGATCGCAACGCGAACGCGTTCGTGAAGGTGAGCGCGACCGGAGCTCTCGAGTGGCAACTCGGCGGTCGCTGCGACGGCGCGCCCGCCGGCAGCAAATGCTCGCCGCAAGCCTGGGACGTCGTCCACGGCCATCACCTGCTCGAAGACGGTACGTTCGTCCTCTTCAACAACACGTATGCCGACGTTTCGCGCGTGCTCGAATTTCGACTGAACGCGACGCCGAGCTCGTTCACGGCCACGCTCGTCGAAGATCATGCGGGCGCCGAAAAGAGCCAAAACCTCGGCGACGTACAGCGCCTCCCCGGCGGCAACACCCTCGTCACCTACGCCACCGCCGGAAAGCTCGTCGAGCTCGACGCCAACTACGAGACCGTCCAAACCTTCGCCGTGCGCGTCGGCTACGCGAGCTTTCGCCCGACGCTGTACGGTCCACCGGCGCGGCCGTGAGTTTCCCTAATCCGGTCGCGCAGACGCCAGCCTCAGCGCTCGAGACAGGTTCTTGAACACCCGTCCGAGGTTCACCATCGTGTCGGCCTCCGAGTCGCCCCAC
>DASUTR010000304.1:0-5016 GCA_036374535.1 Polyangiaceae bacterium | reverse complement strand
CTCGACACCGCGCCCGCTACGACGTTCCTGCGGATACGTTCGAGCTCCGCGGGTCCGGGCTGCATTTCTTGCTGGCATGCCTGGTCGATCAATGCGCGCGCTTCCGCGCCGAGCTCGTTCGTCATGGTCTGCCTCGTTCGGTTCGCGCTCGGTGGCGCCGCAGTCCCGCCTCGAACTTGCGACGCGCAGCCTTGAGCCGCGACGTCACCGTGTGAAGGTTCGCCCCCAGCGCCTCGGCCGCCTCCGGCACGCTCAGCTGCTCGAGCTCCACGAGCACGAACACCGCGCGCTGGTCGGGCGAGAGCTGGTCGAGGAGCGCGTATAGCGTTTCGGTCGCCTCCGATCTCACCGCGAGCTCGAACGGCGTGCTCGCCGTCTCGTCCGCGAGCGCCTCGGGGAGCGGTTCGGCCGAGCGGGCCCGCACGCTTCGCCTCCACTGACTCGCGACGCGCAAGACGATCCCGAAGATCCACGTCGTCAGCGACGAGCGCCCCTCGAACGAGGCAAGGCCGCGGTAGACGACGACGAACACGTCTTGCGTCGCGTCGCCGAGGTGCGCTTCCGGTACGCCCATGCGCCGGAGCGAACGCCAGACCAAACCCGCGTTCTCTCGGTAAACGGTGTCGAAGATCAGGGCGTTCACGGCGGCCGCGGGCTCGGCCCCGTAGCCGGGGTCGCGGAGCGACGGCGTGAGCGCGCGGGTGGTCACTGACGACTGAGTGGCGCGCCGGCTCCCGATTCGGTGAAGCAAACGACCATCAAAGCTCTAGCTCGAAACCGAGCGTCAGGCGGCCCGCGAAGGCTTCCGGCTCGTGAACGGGCGTTCCGGTACCGATGACGAAGGTCGGCCGCGACGGGGCGACGAGGAGGGTGCCGCTTCCGACGAGGTCGAGGCGCGAGCCGAGCGGAAACCGGGCTTCGACCCCTGCCCCGAAGCGCCCGTAGAGCGCCCAGCGTTCGTCCGGAATTTCGACGCGTTCACCCTCGCCGAGCATCACGTGGAGCTCGACAGCCGCGCACGGGGCTAGGACGAAGCGCGAAATCGGCAGGCGATAACACGGCCGGAGCGAGACCGCCGACAGCCAGAAGGTCCCCGCGCCCTCGGCGACGACTTCGTCCATCGGAACGAAAGTAAGCGCATCCAAGACGAGCGCGAACGATGCGAAGGTGAACGCTCCACCGATGAAAACGCCGGGAGCCGCGCGCGGCAACGACCCGAGCTCGAGCGCGGCACCGGCGCGCACCCCGGAGCCGGCGCTCGCCTCATCGCGCGCTGGGCGCGCCGCCGCAGGTTCGGCTGGACGCAACGGCGGCGCGGGCGCCGGTCGTGGGTTCGCCGACGGCGGCGCAAGGGGTGGCGGCTCGGGAGCTCCGTCCGCTCGACCGCTCGCGAGCTCCTCGAGATTCGTGTCCGGATCGGCGGCGAGCGCGATGACGACGGCGGCGGCTTGCGCGACCTCCGCACACGTCGAGCCCTCGACGATACGAACGGCGCTCGCCGCCGCGGTGCTCCAATCGAGCGCCAGGCGAAAGCGCTCGCCGCTCCGTTCGACGCGCGCGTCGGCACGAAGCGGACGGCCGAGCACGGCTTCCGGACCGCCGACGAGTCGTTCGACCGCGGCGACCACCTCGGCTTGGCTAGGGCACCCCTCCGGCGCAGACCAGACGAGCTCGAGCCCTCGTGGTGCCGCTCGCGCCGCCTCCGGCTCGACGAGAAACGAGAGCGCGCACGCGATCACCCCACGAATCCTCGTCCTCGCTCGACCCGAAGATGCCGCGGTCGCTCTGTCCACCAAGGCCCGAAAGCAGTAGCGGACGATCCGGGCAAGGGTCCACGGAATAGTCGACGGGCGCCGGTTACCAAGCGGGTAGCGGCCGGAATCCAACGACAAGGGGGAGTTCGTCCCTATCCGTCGCCTCACGAGAGGACGGTCACATCCCATTTCGAACGCCCCGCGCCCCGATGCTTCGGTACCGTAACGCTCGGTGGTCCCTAAAACTCCCCAAAGCATCCGCCTCGAGCTCCGCGGCTTCCGCCTCAACGCCGAACGCTGGAGCGGCGGGGAGCGCGCTCGGGT
This sequence comes from Polyangiaceae bacterium, assembly GCA_036374535.1. Taxonomy (GTDB): domain Bacteria; phylum Myxococcota_A; class Polyangia; order Polyangiales; family Polyangiaceae; genus PMG-095. The sequence goes on along the minus strand of DASUTR010000304.1, from coordinate 2,938 downwards.
GCTCCTCATTCACGGCCTCGGGGGTAACTCCGTCACCTGGCACGGCGTCGCGCCCGACCTCGCCCGCTCGCTCGAGGCCGACGTGCTCGCCGTCGATCTTCCCGGCTTCGGCCGGTCGCGTACCGACGGGCGCCGGGTCGACCTCGGAACACTCTCGTCGCTGCTCGAGGCGGTCCTCACCACAGAAGCTCCGGCGGGCACGCGCTGGGTCGTCGCGGGTAACTCGCTCGGCGGCGTGCTCGCTCTCGAGCTTGCGTGTCGGGCTCCGGAGCGAGTCGCCGGCGTGAGCGTCGTGGCTCCCGCTCTTCCGCTCCACTGGGGGCGCGGGCCGCGCGGAATCGCCGCGCTTTCCTCGTGGGTACCGGCGGCGGTGCCGTGGCTCGGCGGGTGGCTCATCGGAAACTACATGCGGAAGACGGGCCTGCCCGGGGTCGTCGATGAGCCCATCCGTGCCCTTTTCGGCGACGCCAAGCGACTCGATGCGGTCCTGCGCGAGCGCCTGCTCGGCGTTTCGGCGGAACGTCTCGGCTGGGTGATGGAAGCTGCTCGTGCCTACGAAGAGGTCACGCGGAGCCTCGGCGTCGCCCTCCTTCGGCCGGCGGACGTCGCGCGCTGGATCCGTGAGGCTCCTTGTCGGGTGCAGGCGATCCGCGGCGAGCTCGACCCCATCTTTCCCGCGAGCGCGTGGCGGGTGCTCGAACGAGCTCGTCCGGACTGGAGCTTCGTGACGCTCCCCGACATCGGGCACGTGCCGCAGCTCGAAGCCCCGCACGACGTCGCCCGTCACCTTTCCGAATGGGCAAGCCAGCGAACGGCCGCGTCTCAGTGAGTCGTCCTGCCGCTCCTCGCCTTTTCTACGCGCCTCGACGCGGGCTCGAGGCGCTCTGACGGGCGATCCAATTCAAGACCTGCACGTCGTCGTTGTGGGAATGCGTAAATCCGAGCTCGCGCTCGCGCGCCACGGTCGCGTGCGAACGGAACGCGACGACGTAACCTCGGCGCCAGCGAGCGCTGCCGTTTCCTCCCGAGCCATGGACGGCACGCTCGTGATGCACGGTCACATCGCCGCGGCGAAGCTCCGCCGTGTCCACGAGCTCGCGCGATTCGTCGACGGTCGCGACGAGCGTGTGGCTCTTGCTGCGATCGTCGTGGAGCGGCAAATGCGCGCGGAGCTCGGGCTCGCGGTGTGAACCGCGCACGAAGCGAAGGCAGCCGTTGTCGAGCCTCGTGTCGTCGAGCGCGAGCCAGAACGACGCGGTGCGCGTGTCGTCGGTGATGGGCCAGTACCCGAGGTCCTGGTGCCAGTGGAACACCGCGCCGGGCTTGTGCGGCGGCTTGGCGACGAACTGATCGTAGTCGAGAACCATGTCGTCGCCGCAGAGCTGGCGGGCGACGTCGGCGGCGCGCCGCTCGTACACGTTGCCCGCGAGCGCCGGATGGTACCGGCGCGGCAGCATCACGTTCAGGATCTCGAAATCTTCGATCGGGCGCGCGTAGTCTCCGGCCATGTCGCAGTAGTCGCGCCCCGTGACGGGGATCTCGCGACGGAGGAGCGCCATGTAGTCGCGTTCGAGCGCGGCGAGCTCCGCCTCATCGACGAAGTTCGGCAAGCGGATCCAGCCCGCGCTTTCGAACGCGCTCCGTTCGGCTACCGTCAAAGAGTATCGGTCGCCGGCCGCTCGCCCGGAGCTCATCGCGCTCATTTTCGTCACTCGCAACATCGCGGCAAGCGAAATTGCCCGCCCTCGAGGCGAACCTCGCCGAGGTCGCGAGATCTACCGGACCGAACGCGTGAATCAGCCTTCGATCGACGGCACGCGCACGTTCTTTCAATACTGGAGCGTCAGGACGGAGCGACGCACGAGCGGGACCATCACCGTCGCCAACCACTTCGGCGCTTGGGAACGAGAAGGTCTCGCCCTCGGCAGCTTGTACGAGGTCTCGATGACCGTCGAAGGCTATCAAAGCAGCGGCCGGGCGAACGTCGCCGTGGTCATGCAGTAACCGCGGCGAACCGCGTTACGGGATGCCGGGATCACCGGCGAAGTATCGCCGATGTACCGTCCGGTGCGCCGGCGGCGGCGCAACGCGCGAGCGCGCGAACCGCCTCGAACGCCGACGCCGGAACTCGGTCCTTTGGAAGCTCGCGAACGATCGAGAAGCTTCGAAAGCCAGGCGACGCCGTCTCGCTCGCCGCGAGCGCGACCGTTCCCGCGAGGCAAAAGCACGGCTTACCCGCGCGAGCGGCGACCTCGGCGACCATGCCGACGCCTTTGCCGAGAAACGACTGCGCGTCGAGCGTCCCCTCGCCCGTGACGATCAAATCAGCGCCGCGCACACGGCGTTCGAGATCGGAAAGCCGCGCGAACAGCGCCGCGCCCGACTCGAAACTGCCGCCCAAGAACGCGCGCATTCCGAAGCCGAGACCGCCGGCGGCTCCGGCGCCCGCTTCATCCGAGAAAGGCCGCGGCGCGCTCGCATCGACGACCGCCGCCAAGCGACCGAGACACGCCTCGGCTTTCGGGATGTCGCTCGGCGCGAGCCCCTTTTGCGGACCGAACACGCGCGTCGCGCCGTTCGCGCCGAGCAGCGGATTCGTCACGTCGACCGCGATCGTGAGCCCACCGAGCCCGAGCGCTCGCGCAGGGCGCTCGAGCGAAGCCAGGCGCTCGAGCTCGTCGAACGAACCCAGCGGCTTGCCGGCCACGTCACGGAACCGCACGCCGAGCGCTCTCGCGAGGCCGAATCCGCCGTCGTTCGTGGCGCTGCCGCCGAGCCCGGCATAGACATGCGTCGCGCCTGCGTCCGCGGCAGCGCGGAACAGCGCGCCCAGCCCGAACGTGTCGAGCTCGAATGGGTGGTAACGGCCCGGCGGCAAGAGCGCGAGCCCGTTCACCTCGGCCGTTTCAATCACGGCGATTCGCTCCCCGGCGTGGAA
>DASUTR010000303.1:0-10539 GCA_036374535.1 Polyangiaceae bacterium | reverse complement strand
CCGCTGCCCGAACGCTACACGCAAGAGGGCCAGAGCATCCTCTACTGGCTGCTCAAGCTCGTCATTCACGGACCCATCCCCGACGGAAGCGACATGAACATGCACGCGACCGCGTTTGCGGGTTGGGTCGGGCTGCTCGTGACGATGCTGAACCTCATTCCTTACGGTCAGCTCGACGGCGGACACATCGCGTACGCGCTCTTCGGAAAGAAGCAGGATCGCTACGCCGTGTGGGTGCGTCGCTCGCTCCTCGTGCTGCTCGCCTACAATCTCGCCGTCTTCTTCGGGCCGATCGTGCTCGGCTCGAGCAAGCTGCCCCTCGGCGCCGCCGTCGGAAATTCCCTCACCTGGCTCGTCTGGTACGGCCTGCTCTGGCTGCTCACCTACCTCGGCGGTCGCGAGCACCCGCCGTTCGAGCCGGGCCCGCTTTCGCCGGGGCGCCGCGTGATCGCCTGGCTTTGCCTCATCCTCTTCGTACTCATCTTCATGCCTACGCCGTTGGCGCAGTACGGCTGAAACGGACGTCGCGGTCCCATGCATTTCGCCGCCCAGCGGTTCGCTGCGGCTGGTCGAGTGTTCACGGATGGGGCGGCTTTACCGAGACGGGACCGTGGACGGTGGGAACCACGTCCGCACGTTGGGGGAAGAAGAATTGGAGGGGCGAGCGGAAGAAGGTCGCCGCCACCGAGACGACGAGGCGGAAGCGGTCCTTTTCGACGCCGCGCGCGCGGAGTGCGACGGCGAGCGCGAGAATGAAGCTCACGCCGAAGTTCAGCGAGCCGATGAGCGCGATGCCGAGCATCGCCGGGTACGTGTCGGGGTTCGAGAACGCCGCGCTCCCGAGCGAGCACGCCGCGAGCGTGAGCGACCCCGTCGAAAGCGTGACGTGGCGAACGTCGAGCGGAAGGCCGAAGAATTTGCCCATGATCGGCGTCATCCCGAGGAACAGCCCGAGCGAGGCGTTGCCGCCGACACCGGCGATGTTGCGCGCGAACACCCGCGAAAAGAACCCCATGGTGCGCCGTCCGACGTAGCGGCCGAGCCGGTGACCGGCGATCGCCTCGGGAAGACGGCGGTAAACGGCCCAGTTTTCGACCCAGCCGGCGACGATGCTCGACATCCACAAAAGCACGCCCGTGAGCGCCGCGAAGAAAATCGTGCCGCTCTGCGTCGGATGCAGCGAGTGGAGCACGTACTTCGCCGTCTCTTCGTCGAGGAAATGCGCACCGGTGCGCGCGAGCCAGAAGCGATCGAAAAAATACGCCGCCGGGATCACGAGCCCGACGTTGCCGATGGCGGCGGCGAGCTGCGAACGCGTGATGCGCGCGATCATCATCACGAGGCCCGACAAATCGCGTTCGGCGTTGTCGCGCAGCGTTCCCGCGAGCGCGGCCGCCGTCATGGACGGCTGCTTCGTCGCGAGCGTGAAGCCGAGAAGCTGCATGACGAGGAAGCTTCCGCCGTAGTTCACGGCCGAAACCATGCCCTCCACGAACGGCGCGAGATGGGCTTGTGACGTGAGGAACTTGAGCGCGCACGTGCCCGCCGTGAGAACGCCGCCGCCTCCGGCGGACAGGAGCATTTTGGCGTATTCGCCGCGGGTGGTCGTGATGTAGTGCTCGCCCGTGTGACCGGCGCGCTCGATGATCTTGCGAGCGAGCAGGTGCAGATTGCCGCGGACGATGTCCGTGAGATCGCGGTCGCGCAGGCGTGCGTCGACGAGCTCGGCCAAGAGATCCTTCACGGCCGCGGCGCGCTCGATTTCGGAGAGGGGGCCGAGCTCGCGTACGAGCATGCCGAGCCGGTGGAGCGAACGGCCGACGAGCTCGAGGCGGTAGACGACGTCGACGCTCACGCCGAACTGCTCGAGATTGCTCACGACGCCCCGCATCACCACCTTGCAAGCGTCGATGAGCGCTTGGCATTCGACGAGCCGCACTCGCGACGGAGCGCCGCCGAGCGCGTCGCTCACGAGGCCGTCGACGTGACGCGGCAGCCGGAAGAACGGCGAATCGACGAGGCGCGTCTCGGGACTGCGCGCGCGGATCACGTCGGAAAGCCCGAGCGCCGAGACGCGCGTCGCGAGCAAGAGCGCCCCGTTCGCGAGGTGCTCGCGCAGCGGAGCCCACGGATCGAGGCTCGGAGATGCGCTGCGGAGCTGCGCCGCGAGCGCGGCGATGAGCTCCGGGGGCGTCGCCGCGAGCGTGGCGAGGTGTGCGCGCTTCGAGAAGGTGCGGCCGACGAACTGCACGAGGTCTCGGTCGTCGCGCGGTTCGGGCAGGAAGCGCCGCGAGATGCGATCGACCGTCTCGGACAAGAAACCGCGATCGGTCGGGAGCCCGAGGCGCCCGAAGAGCCCGCCGCCGACGCTTTCCGCGAGCGCGCGTCCGAGCGTGTGCGCGAGGCGCAGCTTGAACGCGGGCGCGGTGTCGAGCGCGCGGAGAAGCAGCCGCAAGCGGAGCACCTCCGGCCCGTCGCCGGGACCGGCGCCCTCGAGCGGCGGGGCCGCGCGTTTCGACAGCAAAAATTCGAGCAGGGCCTCGAGCGCGGCGAAGCGCTCGGCGAGCGGGGCTGCCGGCTTGCAGTCGGAGAGGAGCGCGTGGAGGCGCTGGACGGCGCGGTGCCTCGGGGCGTTCGGACAAACGGCCTGCCCGAACGTCTCCGGATCGGGGAGTGCATCGACGGATTCGGTTGGGACGGACGATTCGGAATGCACCCAGAGCTCCGGCTGTCCCGGGAGAGTAGCCCGGACCCCTCGAAATGTGGGCCGCGGGGGGCTACGGTCTCGGCCGATGCGAAAGCAGGCGCTCGTCGTTCCGGTGCTCGCCGCGTTCGCCCTTTCCTGCGGCGGCGGGTCGGGCGCTCCTCTGGCGGCCCCCGCGAGCTCGAAGGGGTCGCCCGCGAAGCCGAAGCTCACCGGCCTCCCGGCTCTCGAGTCGACCGAAATCGCGCGCGTCCCCGCCGGAACCTTCGGACCCTACGTGGGCCAGGGGCGCGACGGCGCGCTCGTCGTCTGGGCGCCGACGGCGAACGAGAAGCGCTCGTGGTTCACGCTGACGGTCGCGCCGGACGGAACCCCGAGCGGCGCCGCGCGCCGCATCGCGGACGCCGCTACCGAGATCGGGCTCGTCGCGGTGCGAGGCGCGCTCGACGCCGCGAACCTCGTCGTCGTGAGCACGCGCCGCACCGGACTCGGCGAATGGGTCGAGGCGATGCTCGTGAAGGCGAACGGCGAGCTCGCGATGGCGCCGCGAGCCCTCGCGGAGCTTCGCACCCAGGCGCTGTGGGTGGACGCGAGCGTGTTCGCGGATCGCACGTTCGTGATGTGGGCGACGAAGAGCGACGAGCTCGCCGACATCTACGGCATCGCGCTCAATGCTCGCGGCGAGCCGAAGAGCGATCCCGCGCCGCTCGCCCGCAGTGTGCGCGCGTGGCAAGCGGCGCCGTTCGCGGGCGGGACGGCGCTCGGCGTCGTGCGCGCGAAGAGCGACCGCGGTCCGGGAGCGAGCGTCGACGTGACGCTGCTCGACGCCGACGGGCGGGTGCGCGTCGGGCCCGTCGTGCTGAGCGCCGACGGCCACCCCGAGCTCGACTTCGATCTCACGGCGCTCGGCGAGCACCTCGTCGTCGCCTGGTCGGATTCCCGCGACGGAGAGAGCCGCGTCTACCGCGCCCTCGTCGGCAAGGACGGCCGCGTCACGGCGCAGGCGGCGCCGCTCACGACGCCGCTCGGCGAGCAGGCGCTCGTGCGCGTGCTCGCGCGCCGCGGGGGAACGCGCGCGTTCGCGGTGTGGGAGAGCCCGACCGAACGCGACGGCACGGTGCGCGCCTTCGACATCGCGAGCCTCGGCATCGACGGGCGCGTTTCTGCCGAGCGCAGCCGGTTGCTCCTGGAAGCGGAAGACGGCACGGTGCCCGAGCTCGCAGCGCTGAGCGACGGGCTCTCGGCGCTCACTCTCGCGCCCGCGTGCGAGCGGGACGCCGATTGCGGCGAGGCCGACGTGATGCCGACGTACGTCCGCTTCGGCTCGAACCTCGACGTGCTCGCATCCGAGCCGCTCCGGCTCGAGTCGCTCGGCGGCGGGCCGGCCGAGCTCGGCTGGGCGCTCACGTGCGGCGACGCTTCGTGCTTCTCGCTCGCGGCGCTCGGCAAGGCACCGGCGCCCGTCTTCGTGACGAGGCTCGAGCGCCGTTCGAACGCGTTCACGCCGGCGGCGCGGCGCCTCGGCGACGAGGCACGCCCGCGCCTGCGCGAAAACCGCGTGATCGCTCGCAGCGACGCGCTCGCCGCCGTGGCGCTCGCGCGCACGGGTTCGGGGTCGCTCGCTGCGTACCTCACCGATTTCGATCCCACGACGCCGTGGGTTCGCCTGAAAAAGCCGGCCTCCGACGGCCGCTTCGAGCCGCTGCGCGCGAAGCTCAGCCTGCTCGGGCTGCGCGCCGACGGAACGGCCGCCGGCGCGCCGCAAGATCTCTCGGTGCGGGCCCATTCGCTCGGAGGCATCGCGCTCGCGGCGCCGGCGCCGGGAACGAGCGCGGAAGTGCTCGCGGGCTGGACGGGCGTCGACGCGGGTCAACCGCAGGTCTTCCTGACGCTCGTCGGAGCCGACGGCTCGCGGCGCTTGCAGCGCATGCTCACGCGCAAGAGCGGCGATACGAGCGACGTCGCGCTATCGACCTTGCCCGGCGGTTACCTGGTCGCGTGGGTCGACGAGCGCGACAAGGATCCCGAAGTTTACGCGAGCCGGGTCGACGTGCAGCTCAATCGGGTCGGCATCGAGCACCGGCTCACGAAGGCTCCCGGGCCGGCGACGGAGGTCGCGCTCGCGGCGGCCGGCGACGGCGTGCTCGTCGCCTGGGCCGATGCTCGGCAGCCCGAGCGCCCCGGCGAATCGGACATCTATCTTGCGCGAGTGGCGGCCAAGGACGCGACGCCCCTCGGCAGCGAGCGGCTCGTGCTCGAGACGCGCGGCCATTCGTTTTCGCCGGTGCTGCGGGCGACGGGCGACGGGTTCTTGCTCGTCTGGCTCGAGCGCGGCTCGCCCGAGGCTCCGGGCGACGCGGGGCTCGTTTTTCAGGCGCTCGACGCGACCGGGGCGGCGCGCGGCGAGCCCGAACGGGTGGCCCTCGCGGACGGGGTCCCGGCGGCGCTCGCCGTGGACTGTACGGGTGACGGGTGTCGGTTCGTGATGGCGCTGCATTCCGGCGAGGACGCGCGCCTCGTCGCCGGCGTGCGGCGGAGCGGGTCGCCCGTGCGCTTCAGGCGGATCGTTTCGCTCGGGTCGAAGAGCGCGGCGCACGTACCCCTTGGGCTCACGGGCGACGAGCTGCTCTACGCCGACGTGGACGGCGAGGGTCGCTGGCGGGTGCGTCGCGCGCTGGTGGACTGGCCCCCAGCCGGTTAGGATTCGCGTCCCGACTGGGACGGGACTTCCGATGCTGGACGTCGACACCCTGAGCGCCGAGCTCGAACGGCTCTACGATCTCACCGAGCTCGAAGAGCTCGGCAGGACCCTGCTCGGCCTCGAGCCCGGAGCGTTCGGCCGCTCGGCGAAAGCGCCGGTTGCGCGCGGGCTCGCAGAGCGCTGCGTGCAGAGCGACGCGGTCGAAGCGTTGATCGACGCCATGGCGCCGTCGCGGCGCGACGCGGCGAAGGCGCTGCGCCAGAAAAATGCTCCGAACGGCCGCCTCTCGGAGAGCGAGCTCGCCGGAACCGGTTACACGCTCGTCGGCGACCTCGGCGCCGGCCCGAGCTCGACGGTGCACAGAGCGTACTTCGACGGCGACCTCGTGCGCCTGAAGATCGTGCGCGGCGCTACGAAAAGCGACGCGCAGCGCTTCCTCGTGGCGGCGCGACTCGCCGGCGCCGTGATGCACCCGGGTTTGCCCGAAGCGGTCGTCGCGCGCGACATCGGCGGGCGCTTCGCCGTCGCGCACGCGTTCGTCGAGGGCGAGACCCTGCGTGATTCGCTCGAGCGCACCGGCCCGCGCCACGTCAACGAGATGCTCGCGCTCTTCTACGCGATCGCCGAGGCGCTCGCGGCGCTCCACGAACGTCGCGTCGTCCACGGCGCGCTCCATCTCGGCAACGTGCTCGTCGTGGACCCGTCGCCGAGCTCGCCGCGCGTGCTCTTGCTCGACGCCGGCGCGCACCTCTTGCGGCCCACCATCCCGCAGCGCGCGGGGGACCCGTCGCGAAGCTGGATTTCGGCCCGTTCACCCGAGGTTTTGCGCGGCAAGGGGCTCGACCCGGCGAGCGACGTGTACGCGTTCGGCGTGCTCGCCTACCAGCTCCTCACGGGCAAGGATCCGTTCGCCGGCGACACGCCGGCCGACGTCGTCGCGGCCCATCTCATGGGCACCCCCGAGCCGCTCACCTTCGCGGCGCCGCGCGGCGTCGGGCCCGACATCGATGCGCTCTGCATGTCGCTGCTCGCGCGCGACCCCGAGAGTCGCCCGCGCGACGGGACCGAGCTCGGCGAAATCATCCGGCGCCTGTGGCGCGCGTCGACGCGTCCGCCGAGCTGGGTGAGCGACGATCGCCTCGAGGGACGCTTCGCCGTGCTCGCCGAGAATCCCGACGACGAAGAAGAGGCGGCCGCGCTCGAAGCGAGCGTGGACATCGGCGCCGACGCCGTGAAGGTGGCCGAAGGCTTCACGAACACCGTGGCCGTGCTCGAAGAGCGCGGCACGCCGGGGTTCGGCAGCGCGATCCCGAAGCTTCTCACGCGCGCGGCGCGGCTCTACGAGGCCGCCGCCCGCTTCGAGGACGCCGAGGGCCTCTACGAGCGCGTCGTCGAGCTCGATCGCAGCGACGCGTCGGCGTTCGCGTCGCTCGTGCGGGTGAAGCGGCGCCTCGGTCGCTTCGAGGCGCTCGTCGAGCTCTTCCTCGAACGCAGCGAGAGCGCCGAGTCGCCCTCCGAACGCGCCGACTGCTTCGCCGAGATCGGCGAGCTCTACGATCAGAAGCTCGGCGACAAAGAGCAGGCGATCGTCGCGTTGGCCCAAGCATTTTGCGAGGATCCGCTGTCGGAAGAGCGCGCGCGCGCCGTCGAGCGCATCGCGGCCGGCAATCCCAAAGCCTGGGCCGAGGTGCTCGAGCGTTGCGCGGAGGCGAAAGAGGGAGAGCTCTCCGACGAAGCCCGGACGGCGCTCTGTCTCAAGACCGCCGACTGGTACGTGACGAAGCTCTCGCGTCCCGACCTCGCCCTCGGTCTCCTGAACTCCGTCGTCGTCCAGGATCCGGGCAACGACGCAGCGCTCGCGGCGCTCGCCGACATCTACCGCCGCTCGCAGCAATGGAACGAGCTCGGGCAGGTGCTCGTGCGGCGCGCGGACGTGGCGGCGCCGCGCCTCTCGCGCGACCTGCGCGCCGAAGCGGCCGAAGTGCTCGCGAAGCGCCTCGACAGCGCCGCGGGCGCCGAGGAGATGTTCCAGGCGGTACTCGCCGAGGACCCGGGACACTCGCGCGCTTGCGAGGGGCTCGCCGAGCTCTTGCGCTCCCGCGGTGAAGGCCGCCGCGCGCTCGAGCTGCTCGAGGCGCGCGCCCTGTCGCAAACGGGCGAGGAAAAACATCAGCAGCTCTTGCGTCTCGCCGAAGCCTGGGAGACCGAGCTCGATCGGCTCGACGTCGCCGAGCGGCTCTACCGCGCGATTCTCGCCGAGGAGCCGAAGCACCTCGACGCCTTGCGCGGCATCGATCGCGTGCTGAACCGCGGCGGTCGCTACCGCGAGCTCGTCGAGGTGTTGAACGACCAGGTCGAGCTCGCCGTCACGCCCCGGCAGAAGGTGGGCCTGCTCGAGCGGCTCGCGGGCATCTACGACGAGGAGTTCCTCGACCCCGCGAAGGCGGCGGTGGCGCTCGAACAAGCGCTCGCCCTCGACGCGTCGCGCGGCAGCGCCGCCGCCGAGCTCGCACGCCACTACCGGCGGCTCGAGCGCTTCACCGATCTCCGCGACCTCTACAAGACGCAGCTCGACACGAGCCTCGACCAGGCGTGGCGCATCGAGGCGGGCCTCGCGCTCGCGCGCCTGCTCGACGAGCACTTCGGCATGTGGAATCGCGCCATCGAGGAGCTCGAGCGCGTGCTCGAGCTCGCGCCGAACCACGCGGGGGCGCTCGGCGCCATGGCGTCGTTGCGCGCCCGCGTCGGCGATTCGGCGAACGCGCTCGCCGCCATCGAGCGGCTCGCCGACGCCGCGAAGACCCCCGAGGAGCGCGCCGAGCACTACGTCAAGGCGGCGGATCTCTTGCGCCAGCAGGGTGACGCGCAGTCGGCGGTCCGCGAGCTCAAACGCGCTCTCGACGCGGTGCCGACGCACGCCGTCGCCGAAAAGAAGCTGATTCAGGCGTACGTCGACGCCGGACAGCACGGAGCGGCCGTCGAGCTGCTCGAGGAGAAGCTCGGAAAGACCCAGGGCGCCCGAGCGCGCGCCGAGCTCGCCGGGGAGATTGCCCTGCTCTGCTTCCGCTACTTGAACGACGACGAGCGCGCGCTCGCGATGGCGCAGGTCGCGCTCCATCTCGATCCGACGAACCTCGACGCGCTGCGCGTTCAGGGCCGCGTCGCGTACGGCGACGCCCGCTTCGTCGAAGCCGCCAAGCGCCTCGAATCCGTCGTCGCCCAGGCCGACGCCTTGCCCGAAGACGAAGTCGCCGACACGGTGTTCGCCTACGTCGACGCGCTCGCGAAATCGGGCGCCGTGGAGCGCGCGCTCGCGGTGAGCGACGAACACGCCGACGTGCTCGGCAAGTCCGCGTCGAGCCTCGTGCGCGTCGCCGAGATCAGCGCCGAGCACGGCACGCCCCAGCGCACGCTCGAAATCGTCGAACGGTTGCTCGCTGGTCATGCCGCCGTGCTCGCCCCCGCGGAGGAGGCGCTCGCGCGGCGGCTCGCCGGCCTCGCGCACAAGAAGCTCGGCCGCTCCGGGCAAGCGCTCGCGGAGCTCGACCGCGCGATGCGGCTCGATCCCGAAGCGCGACCGACGCTCCAGGCGCTCGCGGCGCTCCACCTCGAGCTCGGCGACGTGCGCGCGGCCGTCGACGTGCGGCGGCGCGAAGTCGAGCTCGCCGAAGGCGAAGAGCGCGTCTCGGCGCTGTTCGAGCTCGGCGAGATGGTCGCGAGCGAGCTCCACGACAACGACTACGCGGCGCGCTGCTTCTTGATGGCCCTCGGCGAAGCGCCGAACGATCGCCGCATTCTCGCGCGGCTGATGCAGCTCTTCAGCAGCGAAAAGAACTGGTCCGAGCTCTTGAACGTCGTCACGCGGCTCGCGAGCCTCGTGGACGACGGAAAGCAGAAGGCGAAGTACCTGCACACGGCCGCCATGGTCGCCGCGCGTGAAATCGGCGACGACGAGCAGGCGTACGAGCTCCTCGATCGAGCGCTCGAGGCGGATCCGAAGAACGAGCCGGCGCTCGCGGAAGCGCTCTCGATCCGGCGCCGCCGCGGCGATTTCGAGGGCACGAAGGACCTGCTCAAGCGTCACGCGCAGGAGCTCGCCAAGGCGGGCCGCAACGCCGAGCTGCTCGTGACGCTCGAAGAGCTCGGCGAGGTGTACGAGCGGCTCTCGAACGTCGAGCAGGCCGCGGCCGTCTACGAGTCGGCGCTCGAGGTCGAGCCGGACGGCGTGCGTTGGCTCGCGCGCCTGGCGCGGCTCTACGCGGGCGATGCGGCGTACGCGGCGGAGGCGAGGAACGCGCTCGCGCTCTGGGTCGAGGTCGATCCGTACCAGCCCGAGCCGTACAAGATCCTCCGGCGCGTCCACACCCAAGCACGCCACGCCGACGGCGCGTGGTGCGCGTGCCAGGCGCTGCGCGTTCTCGGTCAGGCCGAGCCCGACGAAACGCGCTTCTTCACGCGCTTCCGCAGCTCGGAGCTCGTTTCGGCGCGGCGCCGCATGACGCACGAGGAGTTCATGGAGCACGTGATGCCGGCGGACGGGGAGCCGCACATCACGGCGCTCTTCGCGCTGATCGAGCCGTACGTGCTCGCGGCCCGCGGTCGCCCCGAATCGAGCTACGGCCTCGGACCCGAGGACGAGCTCGACATGGAGCGTTACCCGCACGGGCTCGTCTACGCGTTCTATCACGGCGCGCAGATCCTCCCCGCGGACGAGCCGCGCATCTACCAGCGTCAATCCGACGCGGCGCGCGTCACGCCGCTGCTCACGCGCTCGCCCGCCGTCGTGCTCGGCAAGCGGGCGTTCGCCGAGGACATGGGTCAGCTCGAGTCGGCGTTCATCGCGGGCGTCGAGCTCGCGCACACGCTGCCGGGCCTGCGCTTGCGGACGCTGCTTCCGAACTTGACGTCGCTCAAATCGTGGTTACTTGGCGCCATTCGCCTGCTCAAGCCCAAGTTCCCCGTGGCTCCCGAGCTCGAAGACTCGGTGAACGAGGCGACGAACGTCGTACGCGAACGCTCGATCGGCGAGTACCGCGATCACCTCGTGCACACCGTCAACAAGCTGCTCCAAGACGGAGCGGCGCTCGATCTCAAGCGCTGGATCCGCGCCGTCGATCAGGCTGCGGATCGCAGC
>DASUTR010000302.1:0-6386 GCA_036374535.1 Polyangiaceae bacterium | reverse complement strand
AGTTGTCGTGGTCGAGCCCGAACCCCGGCGCGCCGGAGCGGTGGAGCGCCGCAAGGCCGCGACCGAGGGTCTCGTCGTGACCGCGTGCAGGGCTGCCGGAGCGCACGAGCTCGAGCGCCAGAAACCGCGCGGAGCCGTCCTCGGCCGACACGGCGAGCACGTCGGGAATGCGGAGCGCGCGGGCTTCGGCGAGCCACGCGAGCCCCCGCGCTTCCGCGGGAAACATTTCCGGCGCTGCGCGCGCGTTCGTCTTGACGAAGATCGCGCGACCGTCCTCGAGCCGTACTTCGAACGCGTCGTTGATGTCTCCGCCCGAAAGTCGCCGAGCGGAGCGTGGCGTGGAGCCGAGCGAGCGCTCGAGCGCCGCGCTGAGGATCTCGTCGAGCTCCATGCGCGCCGATCGGCCTAGATTCCGTGTTCCTTCCGGATGCGCTCGAGGAGCGGGCGACAGGCGGAAAGGCAGAGCTCGACGACCTCGTCGAACCCCTCGACGCCGCCGTAGTACGGATCCGGAACGGGAGCGTTCGGGGGCGCGGCGGGATCGAACGAGCGCAAGAGAAAGAGCTTCTTCTTCGCTTCGGCGTCCGGCGCGAGCGACGCAAGCTCCTCGTAGTTCGCGCTGTCCATGGCGATGACGTAGTCGAACTTCGCGAAATCCGAGCGGCGGAACTGTCGCGCCGCGCCGTCGACGACGATGCCACGACGCCGGCCCGCGGCGCACGCGCGTCGATCGGGAGGGTCGCCGACGTGCCAGCTTCCCGTACCGGCGCTGTCGATGTGCACTTGCCGCTCGAGGCCCGCCTCGCGCACGAGATGCCGAAACACGCCTTCGGCGGTCGGCGAGCGGCAGATGTTACCGAGACAGACGAAGCAAACCGAGACCATGCCTGGCGAGCCCTATTCGAGCCCGCCTAGCTTACTTGACCTCCATGGACAGCGGGCTCTTCGTCGTCACCGGTCTCGGCGCTGGAGCGGGCGCCGCGGGCGCCGGAGCGGCGGGGGATGGAGCGGCGGACGGCGGCGATGCCGTTCGCGCGGGGGCCGGACGGTGATTTGCGGGTCTTGCCGCCGAGGCGGAAGGCTCGGCTGCCGGCGGCGCCGGGCGTGCCGGCTCGACGGACGGCAGCACGGGCGCGATCTCGGGTGGTTTCGCGGGAGCGAGGGCGGCGGGTGCCTGAGGGCCGGCGGGAGAAGCGGACGGCGCCGATTCGCTGGAAGCCTCCGCCGGGGTGCGAAGTGCGAAGAACGCCCCCGCGCCGAGCAAGGCGACGATCGCGGCTCCACCGAGCACGAACGCCGCAGCGCGTCCCTGCGGCGTTCCGCGGTTCGTGTCGGTCCACGCCGTGTTCGTTCGCGCTCCGGGGGCCGTGTTGCCCGGTTCGGCGCCGGTCGAGCCCGGATACGCCGAGCCTCCGCCCGTGAGACGCGGCGAGACCGAACCGGGCGGGAGATCGAGCCCGCTCAGGCGAATGATGCGCTCGGCGGTGTGGCGCGAGCGCCGCGACGCAAAGTTCACGAGCGCCTGAGCGAGCGCCCCGACGCTCGGGTAGCGTTGATTGCGATCTTTCTCGAGGCAATGCAGCACGACCGCCTCGAGATCGGGCGGTACCTCTGGACGCTTGGCGCGGAGGGATTGCGGGGGCTCGGAAAGGATCGAAGCGACGAGCTGCGGCAACGTTTCACCGTTGAACGGCTGCGACGCCGTCAAGAGCTCGTACAAGATGACGCCGAGCGACCAGATGTCGGTGCGATGATCGACGTCCTTCGACGAGCGCATCTGCTCGGGCGACATGTAGAACGGCGAGCCCATGATGGTCGTCGTTCGCGTGAGTCCCGCCTCGCTCGTATCGGGAACGTTCACCTTCGAGATGCCGAAGTCGAGCACCTTGATGATCGGCGTCCCGTCGGAACGCATCGACATGAACAGGTTCGACGGCTTGAGATCGCGGTGCACGATCCCCGCGGCGTGCGCTTCTGCCATGGCGTCGGAGGCCTGCAGCAGGAAATCGACGGCGTCTTCGATCGACAGCGGCCCGCGCGTGAGCACGGCGGCGAGATCGGAGCCCTGGAGGAACTCCATCACGATGTAGGGCGCGCCGTTCTCGAGACGGCCGACGTCGGTCACCCGGGCTACGTGCTCGCTCTTGATCTTCACGGCGGCGCGCGCCTCGCGCACGAAGCGCGTCGCCGCTTCCGCGTTTTCGACGGCGTGCGGCAACAAGAACTTCATCGCGACGCGCTCGTCGAGCTCGAGGTGCGTCGCCTGCACGACGACTCCCATGCCGCCGGCGCCGATGACGCGTTCGACCCGATACTTTCCCGCGAGTACGTCGCCCGGCGAGACGGGCGGTGTGGACGAACGGTCGGTCATCGGGGCTCTCTCGCTTGGGTTCGGGTACGCCTCGGGGCACGCCGGAGAAGGAGCCCGGCGAACCGTAAACTACCACGAATCTCTTTCATTTCGACGGGAGCCCTCGTACCCTCGTGACCATGAGGGAATCCGTCCCCGCTCAACTTCCTTCGCGCACGAGCGGCCTTTTGCGCTCCGTCCCGCCGATCGTCACGGCCATCGCTGCGCTCTCTTTCGGGCTCGCCGGCTGCACGGGAAAGACCAAGGGACAGGTCATTTTGGCCCTGCAGACCGACATGAGCATGCCGGAGGACGTGACCAAGGTGAAGATCGAGGTCAAGGCCGACGGCGTCTCCCGCTACGATCGCGTGTTCATCGTCGATCCGAACGAGAAAGACAACGAGAAGATCCCCGCGACGCTCTCGATCGTGGCTGGCGAAAAGGAGAACGAGACGATCGAGCTCAAGGTCGTCGCGCTCCGCGAGCTTCCGAGCGGCGGCGACGAGCCGCGCACGCTGAACAAGACGATCACGACGATCCCGGCGGAGCGCGTGGCCATGCTCCGAGTACCGATGCAATGGCTCTGCACCGACGGCGGCGGCGACTTCATCGACGACTTCGGAGACGGGGAGTACGAATCCGCCTGCGCGCGCAAGAACGGCAAGGAGACCGCGTGCGTGGCCGGCGGGTGCGAAGACGTTCACCTCGATTCGAGCAAGCTCCCGGATTTCGCGGCAGACGCCGTGTTCGGCGGCGCGGACGACCCCGGCTCGAGCGGCAAGTGTTTCCCCACGGAAGAGTGTTTCGACACCGGCGTCGATCTCGTTCCGGACACGGACTGCGTCGTCTCGTTCGAGCCCGAGAGCGACGACATCATCAACTTCGCCATCCTCTCGGACACCGGCGGAATCGGCGATTGCCGGAGCGCGGACGGCTCGCCCTGTTACATCGGCCTCGACAAGAGCCGTGAGTTCGGCTGGTACGAGCTCGAGGACGGGGAGGATCCCACGGGCTCGGGCGACCCGGAGCCGCCGCTGGAAGCGCCATCCGGCCGTCGCTTCAAGCTGCCACAAGGTGTCTGCGATCGCCTCGCCGACGGCCGCGCGATCGGCGTTCGGGCGAGCACGGCGGACGACTGCGAGATCACGAAGACGCCCCAGTACCCGACCTGCGGGCCGTGGTCGAGCGTGGGCCCGAAGACCGAACCGCCTCCCCCGCCCGGCGAGGACGCGGACGGCGACGGCGCGAACGCCGAGCTCGACTGTGACGACGACGACAACTCGGTCTATCCGGGCGCGCTCGAGGCCTGCGACGAAAAAGACAACGACTGCGACGACGTCGTCGACGACGATTGCGTCGCCGATTTGCCGTTCAGTCACCGCGTCGATTTCTCGGCGCTCGACGGTTTCACGTCGACGCAGAGCTACGCGATCTATCAGGCGTTCGACGCCACGCGGCCGCTCGATCTCGACCAGCGCACCGTTACCTTCGTACCGAGCCCGGACTTCACCCACTACCTCGTCTCCACGGGCGAGCTCGAGTGGGACTCCGACATCGGCGAGCTCGTGCCGGTTACGACCGGAGAGGACGTTTCGAACTGCGACGACTGCTACACGAGCGTCGGCCTGGATTTTGCTTTCACCTTCTTCGGCGTCGAATACACGACCGTATTCCCGAGCTCGAACGGCTACCTCACGTTCGGCGTCGGCGACGAAACGTACAGCGAAAGCATCGAGGAGTTCCTCGCCAACGCCCCGCGCATTTCGGCGTTCTGGGACGACCTCGATACCACGGGGACCCCCGGCGTCATCGACGACGAGGTTAGCTACTACGGCGACGAGAGCAAGCTCGTCGTCACGTACCGGAACGTCCAAATCTTCTCGAGCAGCGGCACGTCGAACACGTTCCAGCTGGTGCTGTTCGAAGACGGAACCATCAAGATCTCGTACGACGGGATGGATGATCTCGAGGAGTCGTCGCTCGTCGGCGTCACGCCGGGCTCGCTCGGCGGCGGCGTCGGCTGCGGCAGCGACACGCTCACCTCGTGCTTCGGCCTGTGCGTCGACCTGGAGACGGATTCGAGCCACTGCGGAGCGTGCGGCAACGTTTGCCCCAACATGCAATGCCTTGCGGGGACCTGCGCTCCCGAGGTGGAGTGCCTGGTGTCCTCCGCTCCGTGCCCGGGCCTCTGCCTCGGCTCGTGTCAGTTCACGACGGCTGGCGTCTGTGAAGGCCAATGCATGGGAACGTGCAGCGGAGCCTGCGACGCCGAGGACGCTTCCGGCAATTGCATCGGGAAGTGCGACGGCGACTGCGTCGGCAACTGCTACCTGCCGACCGGCGGCTCGTGCTCGGACCTCTGCAGCGGATCGTGCTACGTGGACGACGTCGCCGACTGCGTCGATCCGACCGAGGGCATGGCCGGCTCCTGCATCTTCCATCTGCAGATGCCCCCGTCCGGCACGGATTGTTACGACTCCGCGTCCGTCGCGGGGACCGCGAGCGCCGTGTTGAGCTGCAACGGGGACACTTGCCTGTGCTGCAAGACGGCGACCGGCCAGGTCTGCACCACGCTCGCGACGACGCCGGCCACGGCGTGCGAGAGCGCGGAAACGGTACGCAACACGTTCCTGACCGAGTGTCTTTCGGACGGGCAATGCGGCGAAGGTTGCCCCGCGACCGAGCCGAGCGCACGGGCGACGTGCAACTCCGACGACATCCAGTACTGCGTGTATTCGGATATGTCGGTGTCGCGCACCTGCGAGTGCACGAACGACACGTTCATCTGCAACTGACGAACGGGCGCGCCGGCCGCGCCTTGCTCGAGCGAGCTAGAAGCGCGCGCCGAGCGGCAACTCGACGGTCCCGAGCGTCCCCTGGATCGGGTCCTTGTCGTCCGGCTTGAAGGCGAAATACGCGCCGACGCCGAGCCCCGTCGCGAGCACGGCGCCGCCGGCGATCCAGAGCCACGTCATGCCGCCTTTGTCCGAGGCGCCCGCGCCGGCGGATTCGGATTCGAGCGCGACGCGGAGCGACTGCGTCTGCGCGTCCTCCACGGCGACATCCGATTGATACGTGCGTTTGCCGGCCGCCGTCACGGTCACCGAATGAATGCCGCTCGGAAGCACGCCCTCCCACTCGCCCGTGCCGACCTGCTTGCCGTCGACGCTGATGGTTTCGCCGGGGCTCGCTACGACGCGCAGGCGCCCTTGATGGACGACGGGCTGGAGCGCGACCATGAGCGAGAAGGGCGCGCCGCCCTGCAGACTCTGCGTGGCGTTGAAATCCTGGAAACCCGACTTGGTCACGCGGATGCGGTGCTCGCCCATGTCGACGAGGATCGGGGCGCTCATCGGCGAGACGCCGACCTGCACGTCGTCGACGAACACGGCCGCGCCCTCGGGCTTCACGTCGAGCGTCACCGTCGAAATGAACGCGCGCACCGTCGAGAGCAGCGCTTCCGCCTCCGCGCGATCGTCGGGCTTGAGCCGCGTGCCGGCTTCCGCGACGTAGCGCTCGACGAGCTCGACGACCTTGGCGTAGTGGCGGAGGTTCTTCTCCGCGGCCGCCGTGTTCCAGAGCAACCGCGGATCCTTCGATTCTTCGTAGGCGCGCTGGAACTTGAGCGCGGCTCCCGCGTAGTCGCCGTCGCCATACAGCAGCCGACCGGCTTCGTACTCGGCCTTCGCCATCCCCGTCAGGGTTTCGGCGAGCGGTTTCTTGAACGGCTCCGCGGGCGCTGCCGCGGGTGCCGAGCCGACGCTCGGAGCGGACGGCGCCGCGGCGGGCGGGGTTGCGGGCGTGGGCTTCGCTGCGGGAGCCTGCGCGAGCACGCTCGGCGCGACGAGCGTCGCGGCAAGGACCCAAGACACGGTGCGGGAAGCAAGGGAGCGCGTGCTGAGCATGGCCAGAGTAGCCCGCATCCTACCCCCAAAGTCCCGCGCCCGATACAGACTTCGGGAGTACGCTTCTTCTCATGTCGCTCAAGGGAAAAACCCTGTTCATCACCGGCGCCACGCGCGGCATCGGCCGGGCC
>DASUTR010000301.1:0-3525 GCA_036374535.1 Polyangiaceae bacterium | reverse complement strand
CAGCGCACAGCACGGCGTTCCCACCGGGCGCGCCAGCACTTCGGGTCAATTCGGGCTGCTCTTCAGCCGCTATTTCAAGACGAAGATGCGTGACGTGGGCGGGACGTCGATCATGCTCCTGCAGGCGCCGATCATCGGCGTTTTGCTCGCCCTGGTCTTCGGCGGACAGAAAGACGCGATTCCGTACTGGTGCCTCGGCGCGTTGCAGGAGCTCGCCAGAAAGGGCGGCGGCATCGGTCAGGGCATCGACGACGTGTTGAAGAACATGCCGCCGACCCCCGACAACGCCGGGTCGATTTTCTTCTTGGTGGTGGCGGCCGTGTGGTTCGGCACGAGCAACGCGGCCCGCGAGATCGTGAGCGAGCGCGCCATCTACAAGCGCGAGCGCATGGTGAACTTGAAGCTCGGAAACTACGTGTTTTCGAAGTTTTTGCTCCTGAGCTTCTTCTGCGTGATCCAGTGCTCGATCCTGCTCGCCATCGTGTTCTTCGCGCTCGGCTACAACGGCGGGATGGCGGCGTTCGGCATCGAGCTCGCGACGTTGATCGCCGTCGCCATGAACTCGGTCGCCGTAGGCCTCGCGCTCTCGACGGTCGTGACGAGCGCCGAGGCCTCGATGGCGCTCACCCCCATCGCGCTGATTCCGCAGGTGGTGCTCGGCGGGCTCATGGTCCCGATGACCACGAATGCCTTCCTCGAATACCCGATGTACGCGATGCCCGCGCGCTGGGGGTTCCAAGGCGTCGTCACCCAGGAGCGCGTCGCCGTCGCTGCCGACCCCGCCTGGGTCGTGGACTTGAAGCGACCCGACCTCACGTCGGCGGCCGACTTCGTGACCGCGGGCAAGTTTCACTGCGCGGAGGCGCAGCTCGCGAGCAAGGATTTCAACGGCGCGTGGGGGTTCTCCGACTACGCCCTGTACTGGCTGCCGCCCGCCGTGCTCGCCGCGATGATGGTCGTGACGTTCGTTTTCATTTTGGTGGTTCTGAAGCGACGGGACTCGGTGTGATCGCTCTTCCGTAGTCGAAGCCGAGCACGAGCGCGAGCCCGAGCGTGAAGCCACCGACCTTCGTGACGCCGCTGTCCGTCACGGACTCTCCCTCCGATTGCCGCGTGACCTCCCACGGCTCGTCGCTCGAGCTCAAATCGTAGGAGAACACGAGCTGCCCGCCGATGCGCGCCGCGAAGGCGCTGAACGACGACGTGCGATCCGAAACGCCGAGGCGCAGCCCGAGCGTCGGTGACGTGACGTCGTAGCCGTCGGAGCCGTAGCGCGAGTCGTCGCTCATCCACGTGCGCGCGCCGATGCTGGCGGCGATTTCGAAGTCGACCCAGCCGCGATACGGAAGCCACGCTCCCACGAACCCGCCGAACGAGCGAAAGCCGTCGGTCTTCGCCTTGCCGCGATCGCTCACGTCGAACCAGCCGCCGAGCTCGTAGTAGTCGTAACGCAAGCGAAGCTGGCCGCCGGCGAACGCGTACGCTCCGCGCGTGTCGGCTCCGCCGAGCGCGAGGAGCCCGCCGTAGGCTTCGAGCCCACCGAACCAGCCGGGTGACTGGACGAGACGCGGCGGCCAGATGGGCTCGATGCGCGGTACCGTGGAGAACACGTTTTCGCCGGGGCCCGGCGGAGGCACGGCGGTTCCCGGTGCGAACGCGCCGGGGGGAGGCGCGGGGGGTGGCGCTTCGGGCTGCGCGGTAACCGGCGCGGCCGGAGCCGTTCCGGGAGCCGGCGGAGGCGCGGCGGGCGGCGCGCTCGCCGGTGGCGCCGCGGGAGCGGGCGGGGCTGCGCTCGGAGCCGCGGGCGGCGGTGCGGCTGAAGGTGCGGGCGGCGGTGCGCTCGTCGTGGGAGAGGCGGACGGCGCGTCGCCGAACGACGCCGTCGACGTTCCCTGGGGCGGTGTCTGCGCGAAGCTCGAGAGAGCGACGGCGACGAGCGTGCTCGCGGTTGAGAGGAAAGCGACGGATCGCATTTTCTTGTTAATGAGTGTGACGTGGAATGGACGAGCTTCTTGGGAGTTTCCGAGTTCTCGCATCGGCTAGGTGTAGTTCGCGTAGAATTTCGGCTCGCTGCTCCCGTCGTACGCCCGCACCGAACGTTGACATCAACGGTGCATAGCGCTAAATCTTCCTGGCCGTGACGAGTATGTGTATTCGCCAGACGTGGAAGCTTCCGGTCCACCGGTTTGGCGAGGGCACGACGTCGCGCTGAGATCTTCGAGAAGACGCCGCCCTCCCCGCCAGACGGTCGGAAGGGCAGCGGAACCGGATCCCAAGCCTTTTCGATCGTCGGCTCGAACGAGCCAACGATGCCCCCTCCCGATCCTTTAAGCTCTCCCCCGAGCCTTGCCGCACCGCTTGCCGCGCCGCGCGCGTCCGACGCGGAATGGCTCGATCCACGCTTCCAGAAGCTGCTCGGCGTGATGATGGCGTTCGGCTACGCCTTCTCGTCGCTGCTCGTCGTGCCGAAGTACCTGGTGACGGCGCTCCACGCGAGCCCGCGCGAGATCGGCGAGCTCGCGGCGATCCCGGCGCTCTCGGGCATCGCCGTCGCGCCGCTCTGCGGGCGCTGGCTCGATCGGGGCGGCGCGCGCGCCACGGTGCTCTTCGGGGCGGCGCTGCTCGCGCTCAGCGTCGTTCCGTTCGGATTCTTCGACGCAGTCGAGCCCGGTGTGTACGCGCTTCGCGCGCTTCAGGGCGTCGGCAATACGCTCATCATGGGTGGCACCGGCGCGTTCGTCACGCTGCTCGTCGCGCCGAAGAACCACGCGCGCGCGTTCGGCCTCGCCGGCTCGGCGTCGCTCGCGATGAACGCGTTCGCCTCGTACACGACCGAGCGCCTCGCGGACGCTTACGGCTGGGGACCCGCGTTCGCGGTCGCCGGTGGTTTCGCCGCGATCGCCCTCGTGTTCACGCTTTCCATTCCGAAGGTCGAGCCGCAGCCCCACCTCGAGCCCGCTCCGAGCTCGACCGGCAGCCCCGGCGGAGCGCCGGCCGTCACCTTCGCCGCGCTCGCCGCGGGCGCCGCGTTCGCCACGCTCGCGACGTTCACGCAACCGTTCGTCCTCACTCAGGGCGCGACGGACGTGGCGCCGCTGTTCATCGGCTACACGGCGACGGCGCTCGCGGTACGTCTCGGGTTCGGCACGTTCATCGACCGCTGGGGTCGAAGGCGGACGGCCCTGGTCTCGCTCTGCGTCTACGGCGCAAGCGTGCTCTGTGCCGGGATCGTCAGCCCGCCCTACCTACTCTTGCTCGGGCTCGGCTTCGGCGCCGCGCACGGCCTCGCGTGGCCGAGCTTGAACGCCCTCGCCGTGGAACGAGCCGGGGCGGGACGGTCGGGTTCGGCGCTCACGCGCCTGCACGCGACGTTCGGTGTGGGCGCCATGGGGGCGGTGTGGGGCGTCGGCTGGCTCGTCGGCGAGGTCGGCTATCCGCTGTCGTTCGCGGCGTCCGCGTGGCTCGTCGCCGGCGGCGCGCTCACGCTACGGAACCGTTCCGCGCCGCGCGCCGTCGTTTCGTAGC
>DASUTR010000300.1:0-8565 GCA_036374535.1 Polyangiaceae bacterium | reverse complement strand
GACGAAGCTCTGGCTCGCGTCGCTCCAGATGAACAGACGGTGCTTGGTGACCTCGCCTTTGTCGACGGCCGTGACCAGGTACGCAAGCTCGTAGGTCGGCCCACCCGTTCCGCCGAGGGTCATGCTCGCGGCGTCTTCGGCGCTGAAATACGCGCCGCAATCGAGGTGCGAGTGGAAAAACACCTTCACGGGGCGACCGTTCTTCTGCCCCTCGTCGATGGCCCGCTCGAACTTGAGCGAGTTGATCTTGAAATACTCGCGCCCCGTGCGCGGATGCCCCTCGGGATCGGCCGCGTGATACTTGTTCGCCAAGTTCTCGAGCTCGATGGCTTTGTCGACGAACAGCGGATCGCCGACGGGTCCCTCGAGGTAGCCGCAGGCCTCCTCGTCGCGTGCGTAAGCCGCGCGTCCCGCGGTTTCGACCACTTCGAGCACGCTCTTCGGAATTCTCACGTTGCCACGGATCCAGTCGGGCTCGGTCATCGGTTCACCAGACGTAGCGCCGCTCCCACTTGAGCGGTGCAAAATAACGATCGCCTCGATCGCACGCGATCGTGACGACGCAGCCGCCGCCGTGATCCTTCTGGATCCGTTCGGCGATCGTGACGGCGCCGGCGATGTTTGCCCCGGTCGAGTGGCCGACGTTCAGACCCTCGAGCGAGGCGACTTTGTCGGACATGTCCCAGCCGGCTTCCGTTCCGACCGGCAAGATTTCGTCGGGAACGCCCGAGTCGTAGATGGGCGGCACGATGCTCGACCCCATGTGTTTGAGCCCTTCGAGGCCGTGGAGCGCTTCGGCCGGCTCGACGGCGACGCAGTAGACGGGACGCGTGTGCTCGTGCAGGCGGCGCGTCGTGCCCATCATCGTCCCGCTGGTTCCGAGCCCCGTCACGAAGTGGGTGATCTTGTCACCGAGAGCGTCGAGAACTTCGGCGGCGGTCCCGTGGTAGTGGGCGAGGGGGTTCGAGGGATTCGAATACTGATCGGGATAGAAGTAGCGCTCGGGATCCTTCTCGACGATCGCCTTCACGAGCCGGATCGCGCCGTCCGAACCCTCCATCGGATCGCTGAAAATGAGCTCGGTGCCGAATGCCTGCGTGATGTCCTTGCGCGCCTTCGTCACGTTCTTCGGCATCACGAGGTGCACTCGAATGCCGAGCGCCGCGCCGATCATCGAATAAGCGACGCCGGTGTTGCCGCTCGTCGAGTCGATCAGAATCTTGTCGGGCGTGAGACGGCCGTCGGCGAGCGCGTCTTCGATCATGCGCTTGGCGGGGCGATCCTTGACCGAGCCGCCGGGATTCGCGAATTCGAGCTTCAGATAGATTTCGACGTCCGGCGCTTGCGGCGCAATGCGTTCGAGCTTGAGCAGGGGCGTGTTGCCGATGGCGTCGAGGATGGACGCGAGACGGCGCGAGCGCGCGGTACGAATGATCACGGCGACGCCGCTCCTTTCGGCGGTCGAACGAGCTCGACGAGCGTGCGAAGCGCGCGCCAGCTCGCCGCCGCGTGACGCGTTGCGGCGGGGTGTCGGAAGGCTGCGGCATGGGGGAACGCGGGTGCGCGGGAAAGTGCGTCGAGCGTCGCGCGCCCGACGCCGGCCCGGTGAAGGTATACGAGCTCCACGAGCGCACCTGGGCCTCCGGCGATCGTCACCGCGGCGGCTTCGATGCGCGCCTGGCCGGCGTCGCCGATTTCTCGGAGCCGGCGCTGGCGCGTGTAGCGATCCTCGTCGTGCTGCATCCCAGAATTTCGTGGCCGGTCGCCGGGCGAGTGTCAGCCGCCCGCGATCGCCGGAACGATGCTCACCTCGGTGCCGCTCGAGAGTTTCGTTTCGAGCCCCTCGAGAAAGCGCACGTCCTCGTCGCCGACGTAGATGTTCACGAAGCGGCGGACTCCCTTGTCGTCTAGCAAGCGATCCTTGATGCCCGGGTGCTTGCTTTCGAGCGTCTCGATGACTTCGCGCAGCGTTGCGCCGGGAACCTCGACCTGCTCTTCGCCGCCGGTGAGCGTTCTGAGTGGAGTGGGAATGCGGACCGTGACCATGACTCGAATCTCCTTCTAGCCGAGCTCGGCGCTCGGCTCACGTGTAACAAAGCTCGTCGATACGCGAAATCTTGGGGCTCTTGCCGCAAAGCGTGCAGCCTGCTCGCGGGCCGAGCTCGAGGGCGCGCACCCGGTCGGCGAGCCCGTCGAACGTGTACAGGGTGCCGAAGCGGGGCGCGCCGGCGAGCACGTCGAGGGCAAGGTCGGCCATCAGCGCTCCAGCGAAGCCGACGAGCGGCCCGGTGACACCCGCCTCGGCGCACGTGAGTCCGGCGTCGGCGGGGGGCAGGTCTTCGAACACGCAGCGGTAGCAGGGGGCGCCGAGCGGGCTCACCGAGAACACGGTCGCTCGGAAACGCACCGCCGCGCCGTGAACGACCGGACGCCCTTCGAGCCGGCAGGCGTCGGCGGTCAAAAACTTGGTTGCGTAGTTGTCGGAGCCTTCGACGACGACGTCGAAGTCGCGCACGAGCGAGCGGGCGTTGTCCGGCAAGAGTCGCGTACGTACCGCTTCGACCTTCTGGAACGGATCGGCCCTGCCGCCCAGCGCAGTGAGCGCGGCGTCGAGCTTGTCGCGCCCGACGTCGTCGTCGCCATACAGGATTTGACGGTGAAGGTTCGTCACGTCCACGACGTCGTCGTCGGCGAGGGCAAGGCGGCCGACGCCGGCTTCGAGCAGCACGAGCGCGGCGGGGCAGCCGAGCCCGCCCGCACCGACGATGAGCGCGCTCTTCTGGGCGAGGGCTCCGCGCCCGTCGCGGACGGCGTTCACGCGGCGCCCTCCGCGAAATACTCGTCGAGGCTGAAGTAGCGCTCGCCCGTGTCGCAGAGCACGGTGACGACCGTCCTGCCCGGGCCGAGCTCGGCGGCGATGTCGAGCGCGATGGCGACGTTCGCCCCCGAGCTGATTCCGACGAGCAATCCCTCGCGTCGTGCGAGGTCGCGCTTCGTGTCGTACGCGCGCCGGTCGGTGACGGTGCGCACCTCGTGAGGGATGCCGGCGTCGTAGTTTTTCGGTACGAAACCGGCGGCGATGCCCTGAATCTTCGTGGGGCCGCGCTCGCCGCGGGAAATCGTCGCGCACGACTCCGGCTCGACCGCGACGATGCGGCACTGCGGGAACCGTTCGCGCAGCGCGCGGCCGACGCCGCTCACCGTGCCTCCAGTGCCGACCGCGGCGACGAACGCGTCGACCGCCTCGCCGCCGAGCGCGTGGAAGATCTCCGGCGCCGTCATCTCGTAGTGGACGCTCGGGTTCGCGGAGTTTTCGAACTGTTGCGGCGTGAACGCGCCCGGAGTTTCGACCGCCAGCGCCTTGGCCTTCGCGATCGCTCCGTCCATCTGCTCCTCGGCGGGCGTGAGCACGACCTCGGCCCCGTACGACTGGAGCAGCTGGCGGCGCTCGAGGCTCATGCTTTCGGGCATGGTGAGCACGCAGCGGTAGCCGCGGCTCGCGCACACGAGCGCGAGCCCGATACCGGTGTTGCCGCTCGTCGGCTCGATGACGACGCCGCCCGGCGCGAGCCTGCCCTCGCGTTCGGCGCGCTCGATCATCGCAAGGCAAATGCGATCCTTCACGGAGCCGCCCGGGTTCATCGATTCGAGCTTCCCGAGCACGCGCGCGCGGGGCGCGTCGCTTCCGAGACGGCGAATCTCGACGAGCGCCGTGTCGCCGATGAGCTCGAGCACGTTCTTGTAGATGAATGGGTGGGTCAAATCACGTACACCTGACGCAGGGCGCCGGGCCGGCGCAGCCCGAACTCTTCGGCGCGAGAACAAATATCCGCGATGCTCACGCCGTCGAAGCATTCCTCGACGCGTGACGACAAATCCTTGAAAATCGCTTCGGTCACGCGTCGCCCGTCCGAGCCGACCGATGTCCGCCGCCCCGCCGATTCGCGATCGCCGAGCGTGATGGGTCCCTCGAGCGCGCGGACGACGTCGCCCAAGCGGATCTCTTGCGCGCGGCGCGCGAGACTGTAGCCACCCTGCGGCCCGCGCTTGGAGCCGACGAGCCCCGAGCGCTTGAGATCCTGGAAGATCTGCTCGAGGAAGCGCGGCGGGATGTTCTGGCGCTCGGCGATGTCCTTCACCTGCGTCGGGCGGCCGTCGTTGTAAAAGGCAATGTCGAACAGCGCGCGAACGGCGTAGCGACCCTTGTTCGACAACTTCACGACGCCCCGAGCGTAATTGTCACATCGGATTTGTCAAGAACAGGCTCACAGGCGTCCGGCGCACAATTTTCATGGAGAGACCATAAGTGCGGGGCCGAAGACGCGCGGGGCCGAAGACGCTGATGGAGAGACCATTCATGCGGGGCCGAAGACGCGAAGACGCTGATGGAGAGACCATTCACGCGGGGCCGAAGACGCGAAGACGCTGATGGAGAGACCATTCATGCGGGGCCGAAGACGCGAAGACGCTGATGGAGAGACCATTCATGCGGGGCCGAAGACGCGCAGCGTCTGAGGCTGGATCGAGCTCTCGGTCTTGGCACGAGCAGATCACGATCCGCCAATGAGAAGCGAGTGACACAAATCCTGGCGAAGCCAGGCGGGGCCTGCTGACAACCGTCATGGACGCGAGGCGTTCGGGCGGCCGAACCGCCAAAACAAAAACAACCGTCTGAGGCTGGAATCACCTTTCGGCCTTTGGCACGAGCAGATCACGATCCGCCAATGAGAAGCGAGTGACACAAATCCTGGCGAAGCCAGGCGGGGCCTGCTGACGACCGTCAGTGACGCAACGCGTTCGGGCGGCCGAACCGCTCAGCGATACAAGGCTTCTAGAGCCCCGCCATATCTCGCGAGCACGTTTCTGCGCTTTACGGAAAGCTTCGGCGTGAGCAGGCCCGACTCGACGGTGAAGTCTTCGTTGACGACCACGAAGTCCTTTGGGCGCTCGTACGACTTGAAACGCTCGGAGAAGCTCGCGAGCTCCGCGCGAAGAAGCTCGCGTACCGCGGGGTCGGTCGCCGGATCGCCGAGCGTCTTGCCCTGTTGCGTGGCCCAGCGCGTGATCGCTTCGCGATCGGGAATGACGAGGGCGACGTTGTGCGGCTTGTTGTCGCCATAGAGCATGACGTTCGCGATGTAGGGCGAAAGCCTGAGCTCCTCCTCGAGTGGGGAGGGGACGACGTATTTTCCGGTCTCGAGCTTGTACTGCTCTTTGATGCGGCCCGTGATGTAGATGTAGCCGTCCTCGTCGATGCGGCCCATATCGCCGGTGCGGAGACCGCCGTCGGCGGTGAACGCCGCGGCATTTTCCGCCGGTCGGTTGTGATAGCCCTGCATCACGTTGTCGCCGTAGACGACGATCTCGCCGTTCACCGGATCTCCGGTGACCTCGGTGTCGATGACGACGCGGACGTTGGGCAGCGGCTTGCCGATGCTGCCGAGCTTTCGATGCCCCGGGTAGTTCACCGAGACGACGGGCGCTGCTTCCGTGAGGCCGTAACCCTCGTACACGTCGATGCCGAGGGCATCGACGAATTCGGCGACGTCCTTGCTGAGCGCAGCGCTGCCGCAAATGACGACACGCAGGCGGCCGCCCATCTTGGCGCGGACCTTCTTGAAGATGAGCGCGTCCGCGAGGCTCCGTGCCATCGATGAAAGAACCCCTACCGGTTCGCCGCGCGAGCGCCGTGTCGCCGCGGCGACGCCGGCACGAAACAGCGAACGAATGGGGGCCGGCTTGTCGGCCATCTGTTTGTTGATGCCGTCGTAGATACGGTTGAAAATGCGCGGTACGGCGATGAGGATGGTCGGCCGCACCTCGGAGAGGTTATTCACGAGATTCGGGATCTCGTCGTTGATGGCGATCGCGACTCCCTGGCTCAAGAGCGAGTGGAGCTCCGCCATCTGTCCGAAAGCGTGGGCCCACGGCAAGAACGCGAGGGACCGATCGCCGGGATCCATCGTGAAGAGCTCGTTTACCGCGTTCAGATTGGCGACGAAGTTCTTGTGCGTCAGCACCACCCCCTTCGGTTCGCCGGTCGTGCCCGCGGTGTAGATGAAGTCGGCGACCTCGTTCGGCGCAGGCTGCTCGGGGGGCGTCGTGTTACCCGCGCCGCGCGCTTGGACTGCGAGAAACGAACGCTGGTCGCTCGCGGGCAGATGGAGGCCCAGGATGTGTTCGAGTGCCGGACACTCCACCCGACGCTTCTCGAGCGTCTCGTAAATCTCCGCGGTGGCGGCGATGACCATCTTCGCGCCGCAGTCGCGCAGGATGAAGATCCATTCGTCGGGCAGCTGGGACTCGTACATCGGCACGAAGGCCCCGCGCCGGCCATACGTCGCGTACGCCGCGACGGCCCATTCGACGCGATTGTTCGCGATGATGGCGATGCGATCCCCCGCACCCACGCCGAGGCTCGCGAGCCCCGCGCGAAATTCGTCCACCTTGCGTCCGAACTCCGCGTAGCTGAGCCAGCTCCAGGTGCCGTCCTTTTTGGTGCCGAAGACCTCGCGTGACCCGAAGTCACGGCAAGCCTGCTCGTAGAGGTCGACGAGGTTCTTGAAGCTGCGGGGCGCGCTTTTCGCCATTCGAGTCAGCATAGACCGAGCCCCTTCCGAGACAAGAGTGGCCAAAAAGCGCGTTCGATGGCATTGGGCAGAGCCGAGATGCCGGGTTTCGCCCTCGTCACCTTCGGGTGCCAGATGAACCAGCACGATTCCGAGCGGATCGGCGAGGTTTTGCGCGCCGCCGGCTGGGTGGAGGAGCCCGATCTCGAGCGAACGGATCTGGTGCTCTTGAACACCTGCAGCGTGCGCGAGAAGGCCGAGCAGAAGCTCCGGAGCGAGGTCGGACGCCTGGCGCTCGTCAAGGAGCGCAGGCCGGGCCTGCTCATCGGCGTCGCCGGGTGCGTCGCTCAGCAAGAGGGCGAGCGGCTCGCAGCGCGCATGCCGGCGATCGACCTCGTCGTCGGTCCCGACAACCTCGCGGAGATCCCGGCGCTCGCCGAAGAGGCCGCGAGCGGCGCGCCGGCGCTCGTGCGCACGGTGTTCGATCTCGACGAGCCGCGCTTCTTGGCCGCGCGTCCCGAGGCCGGGAGCCAGGGCCCGACGGCGTTCGTCACCGTCATGAAGGGCTGCAACGAGCGTTGCTCGTTCTGCATCGTGCCCCACACGCGCG
Source organism: Polyangiaceae bacterium (assembly GCA_036374535.1). Taxonomy (GTDB): domain Bacteria; phylum Myxococcota_A; class Polyangia; order Polyangiales; family Polyangiaceae; genus PMG-095. The sequence continues at coordinate 1,386 of DASUTR010000300.1, read as the reverse complement.
GCCCCGAGCGCTATCGCGCCTCGCGCGACATCACCGACGAGGTCGCGCGCCTCGTGGCGGCCGGCGCGCGCGAGGTCACGCTTCTCGGCCAAACCGTGAACAGCTACCGCGATCCGAGCCGCGAGCTCCTGCCGGCGAAGGGCGCCGGCGTCCGCCCCTGGACGCACACGCATCCGACGACGGCGCGCGAAGACGAAAGTGAGTTTCCCGCGCTCCTTCGCGCCATCGCCGAGCGCGCGCCGGGCCTGACGCGCCTGCGCTACACGAGCCCGCACCCGCGCCACCTCACGCACTCGCTCATCCTCGCGCATCGCGAGCTCTCCGTGCTGGCACGCCACGTGCACCTGCCCGTGCAGTCGGGGAGCGATCGACTGCTCAAACGCATGATCCGGCGCTACTCGATCGGCGAGTACAAGGAGCGCGTTGACGCCCTGAAGCACGAGGTGCCGGGCGTCACGCTCTCGACCGACGTGATCGTCGGTTTCCCGGGCGAGACGCGCGAGGACTTCGAGGCGACGCTCGCGCTCGTCGAGGCGGTCGGGTTCACCGGGCTTTTCGGCTTCAAGTATTCGCCGCGCCCCTACACGCCGGCGCTCGCGCTCGACGGCGAGCCGAGCGAAGGCGAAAAGAGCGCACGTCTCGCGGAGCTTTTCGCGCTCTCGGAGCGCATTCGTCGCGCCCACCTCGAATCGCTGGTGGGTGCGCGGCTCCTCGTGCTCGTCGAGGGACGGGGCAAGGACGGCGCGTTCGGCGGACGCAGCGAACGCAACGAAATCGTGCACTTCGCGTCGGAGCACGAGCTCACGGGCGAGCTCGTGCCCGTCGTCGTGACCCGGGCGTTCAAGAATTCGCTCGGCGCCGAGATCGAGGCCGGGTGCCTCTCGTCGATGAAGTCGCGCGCTCTCGTTCGATCGTCCGAGCGGCGCTCGCTGCCGCTCGCTCCATGACGGGGATCGTTCGCAGGTATCGCGGCATCGCGCCGCGGCTCGGGCAGGGCGTTTACCTCGCGCCGACGGCGGCCGTGGTCGGAGACGTCGAGCTCGGCGACGAGGCGAGCGTCTGGTACGGCGCCGTCCTGCGTGGCGACGTAGGACGCATCCGTATCGGCCGGCGCACGAACGTGCAGGACCTCGCGTGCATCCACATGTCGAAGGACATTTCGCACGCCGAGATCGCCGACCACGTGACGATCGGTCACAGCGCGGTCATTCACGGGGCGCGCGTCGAGGCCGGTGCGCTCATCGGTATCGGCTCGATCCTGCTCGACAACGCCATCATCGGCGCCGAGTGCCTCGTGGCGGCCGGCTCACTCGTCCCGGCGGATTTCGTCGCGCCCCCGCGCGTGCTTGTGCGCGGCTCGCCGGCCAAGGTCGTGCGGGACCTCAC
>DASUTR010000299.1:0-11697 GCA_036374535.1 Polyangiaceae bacterium | reverse complement strand
TCGGCTCCTCACCGAGGAGCACGCGACGGCCGAGAAGTATGCCGTCGCGCTCGAGCGCCGAAACGACGCTGCGATAGCCCTCGGGGGTGCGCTCGGTGAGAATTTCGATCGAACGCGTCGCCGACGCTTCGAACGGTGAGTGACCGAGTCTCGCCGACACTTCGCGCTCGAGATCTTGTCGACTCGGACAATCCTCGGCGCCAGATCCCCTGACGAAGGAAAGCGCATAGGTGCCGGTTCGCGCCTTCGGCGGCTCTAGGGCGCTCGCGTCGCTCGCGACACCCGCGCAGGCGAGGGCCAGTGCGCACGCGCCGATCGCTCGTCCGAGGTTGGTCGTGCTCAAGTTGCTGGCGTGGCATGTTAGCCCAAGGTCCGCGAGCAGTACGCGCCCGGACTGCGAGTGGCGTCATGCAGTGCCCGGCGCTCGATACTTCGGGGCACTCGAATGGATACCTGCGTCGAGCGCTTCCGTACTGCGCCCGCAAGATCGCTCAGCCGGCGGTCCTCTGCGCGGTGGCGTCTGGGCGATTGACCTTCCCCTGTGCGGCTTCGCTGGCCGACCACGGAAAGCGGACGACGAACGTGGTGCCTTCGCCAGGTACGGAACGGACCTCGAGCTGCCCGTTCATGCCCACGACGCGCTGTAGCAGCGCCGCCATGCCGACGCCTCGCCCAGAAGCCGCGGTCGCGCGGGTGCGCGTGGTGATGCCGTCCGCGCACAGCGCGGCGACCAGCTCTTGCCGAGTTCCGTGCGGCAGCCCGCGCTCCTTGGCGCGCGCTCCGATGGCGTCCCAATCGATGCCGCGACCGTCGTCACTGATCTCGAACGTCAGCGCGCCTTGGCTGCGCGCTGCTTTCAAGCTCACGGTACCCGCTCGCGGTTTGCCGAGCCGTTCTCGGTCGTCGGGCGACTCGAGTCCGTGATCGACCGCATTTCTCATCACGTGAATGAGCTCGGAAAAGAACGGGCTCCAGCTGCCGGAATCGAGCCGGACGCCGCCGCCGTCGACGACGGTCCTGAGTTCGCCCTTGCCGAGGTTCCTCGCCAGGGCCTTGCCCTGTTCGGCCAGGCGGGAGAGTGGCCGCGATACCGGCTCGAGTTGCCACGATTGAACCTGCCGGAAGACCTCGGGGAATCGCAGGGAGTCGGTCGAGAGTCTCGCGAGCAGCGAGGTGTACTCGGACTCGGGCACCTCGATGACGGGCTGCGTGCTCAGCGCCACGAACTTGGCGATCTGCTCGTTCAGCGAGCGCCAGCTCCGGTGGAGCTCCGCCAGCCTGGCGCTGCTAACCCTCGCGTCCTCGGCTAGCTCTTCCTCGATTTCGTGGCAGAGGTGCGCGACGGCAGCGAGACCCATCGAAGCGGAATTGCCTTTCAAGGTGTGGATGGCGCGTTTGAGCGTGGCGAGGTCTCCTTCCAGGCGTCGCGTGCAGACGGACTCGACCATATCGGTGCCGTCACGAAGAAACGCTGCGAACCCGCTCCGATCGACCATCAACCGCCTGAACGCCTGCATCAGAGCGTTCTGTTCGGCTTCCTCACGCTCGCGAGCCAAAAGCTCCGTGATGTCGGCAATCATGACGAGGATGCCTTCGACCCTGTCGTCCTCGTGGAACGGCAGATAGCGCAAGCTGAAGGCGCGATGCCCGTGGACGAGCTTGCTCGGAAGTTGGCCCAGGGCTACCTCCGCCGGCAGCACCCCGGCGCTCACCTGCTCCCAACCGAGCTCGAACGCGGCGCCGAACTCGCCCGAGCTTTTCCCGAGGTAGTCCCAGATGCGGACGGGCTCGGTGTAGGAGCCGAACCAGGTGTCGACGACGCGCGAGCGCTCCAGGGCGATCTTGCCGTCCATGCCGAGCGTGATGAAACCCTGGTCCACGTTGTCCAGGACCAAACGCATGTCGCGATTCTTTTGCGCGAGCTCCGCCGTGCGCGCTTCGACCTTGCGCTCCAAGGTGCGATTCATTTCTTCGAGGCTCCGATACGAAGCGTCGAGATCGCGCACCATGTGGTTGAACGAGGCGCCGAGCAGCTCGAGCTCGTCGCCGGAATCGATGGCGACGTGGACCGAGCGGTCACCCTTGGCGAGCGCGTGGGCCGCGTGAGTCAATTCGGCCACGGGTTGGGTGATGCGAAAAGCCTGAATGCGGCTCAGCAGGAGCCCGACCATGCTCGTCAGCACGATGACGCCGCACACGCCGAGGAGGGACCGTCTCAGCCGCTGCTCCGACTCCGCCCGGGCCTGCGTGAGGGCCTGCTGCATGCGCTGGGTTGATAGCCCGTAGCGGATGGTGCCGAGTAGCTCGCCGTTCTCGTCGCGCACGGGCGCGGCCACCTCCAGCACCTTTTCGCCGAAACGAATGCGATGGGAAAGGTTCGTGTGCGGGACGGAGAGCTCGGCTTGCGGAAGGTCGAGCTTGCGCCAGGCGTCCGCCGCCGGCGACTGATCCGACGAGAGCGGGCTACCATGCCGGCTGAATGCCAGCGTTTCCCCCTCCGAAACCACGTAGAGGCCGTAGAGCACGTCCTGGTCTTCCTGCACCGCTCGATCGACCAGTCGCCGGATGTCGAGAAAGGCGTTGTCGAGAGTGAGGCCACGCAGTGCGAGCGCGTGGTTTTCCGTGAGCACGCGCCCTTTGCTCGAAATTCCTTCCTCGATGTAGCGCTGGACGGAGCCGAGATGGCGTGAGGATGCCTGTGTGCTGAGTACCACGACGATAGCGAGCGTCGCGACGCCGCCGAGCGCCGTGAGGAACAAGAGCGAGCGGAGAAACTTGTGACGGAGGCTCTTGATGAGCACTTTCTTCATTTTCCGTCGTCTTTCTCGAGAGCAGACCGCGCCACCGAGTCGCCGAGGAGCGCCCGGGCTCGTCGTGACTCGTGTCCATCCTTGAACGGCTGAGATCGGCCCCGCGTTAATGACCGCGGGTCCGGGGCCCGCAGCATCCTATTCGAGAATCCGATCGACCTGCGAAAGGGCTCCCGCCCTGAGCGCGAAGCGTTCGTGCACCTGCACGAGATCCATGATGGTCGTGGTCGAGAGCGGCAGCTCGATCTGGCTGTCCGGGGGCAGCGCCCAATCGTTGGCTGCAACATCGAACACCAGGTTCGCTGCCTGGACGCCGAGCGCCGTGTGGTCGGGAAGCACCGCGAACGTGCCGAACGATTGCGTCGGCGACACGAGCGAAGCGGCTCCCACGATCGCGGGCACCCAAGGTCGCTCGTTCAACCCGGGCAGCCAGCCGTGCGCAATCAGGCTCTGGGACAGCAACCGATCGTCGTTCAAGATCCAGACGGCGTCGCAATGTCGCTTGAGCCGCCGCAGCGCGGCCTTCAGCTCCGAGGGATTCGGATCCGCGCTGACGGTGGCCTCGACCACCCGTATCTGCTCGCGCTTGCCGAGCGCGGCCTGACGAGCGACGAAGCCGGCCAAAGGCTCGCGGCGCACGACTCCGACCTGCTCGATGGGAGCGTGAATCACCTTGCGCAGGTTCGTCACCACCGTGATGAGCGGCACTTCGTAGCTGATGCCCGTCGCCCCCGCGACCTGCCTAGGCCGCCCGTCGAGGAACGAAGTCATCACGATGACGGCGGGCGGAAACGTCGCGCTCCTCGCTTTGTCCTGATACTCGCGATACGCGAGCACCGTCGGATTGTTCATGAGCACGACGCCCGACGGTGCATGGCGTTGCATCGCTCGTGCGATGATTTGCGAGGAATGGGGCCCTTCCACCTTGACCGCCACCAGACCGAAATCGTCGCGTAGCTCGTCGCTCAGCCCCGTCCATACGTCCTTCGTCTGCTTCGTCTCCGGCATGAATACGACGACGGTGCCTTTTCGGCCGTTCACCTTGCTCGATGCGATCTCGACGTAGCGACTGCCGCCGGCGGTCGTTTCCGCCGTAGTGCACGCGGCAGCGCCGAAAAGCGCGGGTAAGGTGAGCAGGAAATTTCGTCGGTCTAGCGCCATTCGTCAACTCCGAGGAGCTTGGTGAGTTTGGGGGGAAGCCTGCTCACTGCGGCGAGCACCTCGCTTCCCGCGGGGCCAACGCTCGCGGCGGCCGGTAGACCGACGGGGGTGGCAAGTTCACGTTGTGCAAGGTTCAAACGACTCGATGCTCTGATTTCGGCGTAGAAGCGCGAAGGGAGCAGAATCGCGGACACGCGTTGCATCTGCAGGAGAGGAAGGAGGTCCTCGATCTTCGTCACGCGTTCGACCCGGGGGCGGCTCGAGACGAGACCGTGAACGAACGAGTTCGTGCCTTCGCGCCCCAAAATGTCGAGCGCACCGACGGCGGCCACGCGCGCCGGATCGGGCGGGACGTCGGCGGCGACGAGCAGGTACTTTTCCTCGGCCGATCCCTGACGGTGACCGCGGAGCTTCGGCGCTAGCCCGCGCGACGACAGCAACACGGGGAGGGTAAGGACGGCGTCCTGGCCCTCGCTCAGCGCACGGTCGAAGTCGGCTGGGCGACCCACCGCGGTCACCACCACTCCGGGTAAGGCTTGGTTGAGATCGCTCTGCAGCGCTCTCTGTTTCACCGCGACATGCAGGAAGACGAGCAATCGGCGCACCGCCGCGCGGGCCTCTCCGCTGATCAACAGCGCGACGCCGAGTGCGGCCGCGGTTGCGGCGGCGTTCGAGGCTTTAGGGGGTGTCGCTTTGGAGCGCATGTACGCAACCGGACTACCCGCTTCAGGAACCGGCGAAATAGAAAAACGGTTAGCGGGTACGGACCGTTAAGCATAAATCTTCGCGAAGAGAGGCCGTAGGAAGATGAGCCCGGGTAACACCGCCCGCGAACCTGCGCGACGGTTCCAGCCCCGCTTGCCGTTCCATGAAACCGCTCGCTTCCGCCGTCGCTCTGGTTCTCGGCTTCAGTGCGCTGATGTCCCACGCGCACGCGGAGGAATCCGACGGCGTCGAGGATCTCGACCTCGTGAAGCTCTTGAACGTCGAAGTCTCGACTGCCACGAAAACGGCGGAGAGCCTGGACGAGGCGCCGGCGGTGATCACCGTCGTCACTCAAGCGGACATTCAGCGCTGGGGCTTTCAGAGCGTCGCCGAAGTCCTGAGCCATACCGTCGGCCTGTACCTGATCGACGATCACATCCTGCCGAACGTGGGTGTCCGCGGGATGAGCGGCGGCCTCGGCTCGGAAAGCGGCGTCATCAAGGTGATGATCGACGGCGCCTCGGTAGCGTACCGGACGACCTCGGGAAACTGGCTTGGTGTCGAGCTAATCCCGCTCGGCTCGGTCGCTCAGATCGAAATAGTCCGTGGGCCCGCCTCGGCGCTCTACGGTGCCGACGCCTTCCTTGGCGTCATCAACATCATCACGGTCAAGCCGGAAGACATGCGGCCGCTGCGAGCGCGACTTGCCGCAGGAGTGACGGAGAGCAATCCCGGCGGTCGTTTCGACGTCGTGGGGGGCGCGCGCTTCGGCAAGTTCGACTTGCTCCTTGGCGCTGCCGGCGAGGCGACGGACCGCTCCGGACTTCAGCTGCCCCCGGAGTCGCCGGCACCGACGTTGCCGAGCTATGTCGGAGGGCGGCGTACGACACTCGACCTCGAACGTCGCTCGCTCGTCCTACAGACGCGCCTCGGATACCGCGATGAAGACACGGGGCATCTGATCTTCAGCGCCTACGCTTCCGGGCTCCGGCGCGGCGGCGATTTCGCTCACTGGGCGCAGCTCACGGCCATTCCCGAGCAGAACGGGCAGAGCTACGGAACCGTCATCGCGCTGGGTCAGTTCCGCCTGACCCTCGACGGTCTTTTGCACGCGAGTGATGGGGTCGACTTGGCGCTTACCACCACCTACTTCCAGGGCGGAGTCCTGCCGGACGACCGCGTCGAGATCGCCAGCAATCTCTTCTACGTAGAGCGCGAGGAATCGTATCGGGGCATCAACACCGTCGCCGAGGTTCGCCTTACGCCGTCGCCGAGCTTCAACCTGATCATGGGCGCCGAAACGGTCTACGATCGTGAAAAGCTCGGCGAGCCACGCCGCATCGATCGGGCCACCGACGCGCCGGTCTTCGGCACCGACGCCGACACCCCGGCGATCGACCTGACGAACGTCGGCACCTACGCCAGCGCCAACTACAAGGTGTTCGATCCGTGGCTCAAGCTCACCGGCGGCCTGCGCTACGATCATCACAGCGTCTACGGCGATCAGCTCACGGGGCGCGTCGGCGTGACCTCGCGCTGGTCGCAAGCGCTGGTCGCGAAGCTACTCTACGGCAACGCCTTCAAGGCGCCTTCGCCGTACCTTTCGTACGCGTCCCCGCTTCGCCCCGGGGACGTCGTCGGCAACCCGAATCTCGAGCCGCAGCGGATTCACACGCTCGAGTATCAGATGTCCTTCAAGCCGCGTCGCTTCTTCGGCGTCACGTCCGGCGTGTCGTACAATTGGCTGCTCGACAAGGCGGAATTCACGCCGAGCGGCATCAACCAGACGGCGCGCAACGTCTCCAGTCAGCGCAGCCTTTCGTGGGAGACGCGCGCCGACCTCCGGCACTACGACGACTACACGGCGTACGCCTCCTTTGAGCTCGTTCGCTCCGTGCGCGAGCTCGGCCAAGAAGGCTATGCAGCGCGCTTGTTCGGCATGGAAAACGTGGCCTATCCGCCCTGGATTGCTCGCGCCGGCCTGGTGTTCGCCGTTCCCTCGGTTCCGGACGTTCCGCTCGAGCTCGGCTCTCAGGCGATGCTCGTCGCGAAGCGCCGCGCCGCGGACACCAGCATTCTCGAGAACGGCGGCGAGTTCTACCTGCCGAGCTACTTCATGCTGGAGACGTCGCTCGCGACGCGAGAGCTCTATCTGATTCCGAAACAAGAGACGCGGTTTGCCCTGCGCACTCGCAACCTCCTGGTCGAACGCGGGCCGGATCCCGGCTTTTCGGGCTTCGAATACCCGCTCGCTCCGGCCGAGATCTTCCTCGAGGTCCAGCACACCTACTAACCCCGTGCGGCTCTTAACCGCGGGTTTCTCCCGCCCGTAACAAGTACCGCTACGTCGTTTCAGAACTCCAAGAGAAAAAGAGGGTCCCTATACATGCGCCGCATTCCCATCGTTTCCCTGGTTGCCCTGGCCTTTGCGACAGCCTGCGGCGGCGACGGTAAGACCGCTGACGGTACCCAAGATGCCGTCTCCGAGATCACCGTCTATACCTTCGGTCAGCCCCAAATGATGCCCCCGCACGAGCTCGCGGCGAGGACGTTCGAGGAGAAGACGGGCGTCAAGGTCAACGTCGTGGGTGAACCTGCGTTTCAAAAGCTGCAGCCCACGCTGGAGGGTAAGGCCAAGGCCGGCTCCTCCGATTACGACGTTTTCATGACGGGCAATCTTTGGGTCGCGGACTACGTGAACCTTGGCTACGCTGAACCGCTCGACTCCTACCTGGAGGCGGACGCGGACAGCGAGGAGCTCGCCCTTTCCGACATCCCGGAAGGCGTGCGCAAGAAGAACGAGTACGGCGGGAAGACCTACAGCCTGCTCGTCGACAACGACAACATGTTCTTGTTTTACCGTAAGGACGTGTTCGCCGAGCAGCGCTGGCGCGACGCATTCAACGAGGCGCTAGGCCATGAACTCCCGACGCCTCCGAAGACGATCCCGGAGCTCATCGAAGTGGCGAAGTTCTTCTCCGACAAGGACTGGAACCCCGACATGACCGGCGAGACAAGTTTCGTCACGAGCAACGCCGGCCTCGGTCAGAGCCACTACTACCTCTACTCGTTCGCCGCGCCGTACACGCTCATGCCGAAGGGCGTCGCTCCCTCGGGCGGGCTCCTCTTGTTCAAGCCCGACATGACCCCGCTCGTCAACACGGCCGGCTTCGTCCGCGGAGTGACGGAGTGGAAAGAGATCATGGACTGCTGCGCGCGGCCCGTGAACGGCGACGAGGACGGCCCGGACGGCCTTCTGCGTCGCGAAGCCGTGATAAACCAGATGATCAAGGGCCAGTCGCTGATGGCGATCGATTGGGGCGACATCGGCCCCGCGGCTTTCCGTGACGAAGCCGTCGTGAAGGACAAGCTCGGGTTCGCTATGGCTCCGGCAGCGACCGAGTACTACGACTGGCAGACGGAAGAATGGGTGACGCCGAGCGAGCCGAACTACGCTCCCGTTCACCAGTTCAACGGCTGGGCCATGTACATGGCCTCCACGAGCAAGAGGAAGGCGGTGGCCTGGGACTTCATTCGCCACTTCGTCAGCCCGGACATCTCGATCCAGGCGGTGAGCGATCCGGCCGGCGGCTACCAGCCGTGGCGCACCAGCCACTCGACGAACCACCAGTTCTGGGAGGACCGCGGCTGGCAGAACGACGACTCGGAAGAGTACGCGAACGCCATTCTCGACACGACCAACCATCCGAATCGCGTGATCGACGTTCGCATTCCCGGGTCGTTCACCTACGGCGACATCCTCGAGGCGCATCTGAAAGAGGTCGCCACGGGCGACAAGACGCCGAAGGAGGCGATGGATGATTGCGCTGCGGCGTTCGACGAGCTGACGACCGACCTCGGACGCGCGCCGCAGATCGAGGCGTATGGTGCCCACCTTCAGTGAGAAGCAACGGTCCCGGCGCCTCGCTGCGCTGGGAGCGCTTTTCGCGCTGACGAGCGCGTCTGCGATGCTCGGGTGCCTCGGGAGCGAAGAACCTCCACCTCAAGAGGGGGTTCGCCTCGGGGCACTCCTGCCCTATACCGGGGAGCTCGCGGCTTCCGGGCACAGCATGGAACAGGGCATGACCCTGGCGGTGGAGACCGTCAATCGCGCCGGCGGTGTCGCCGGCCAACCACTCGTTCTCGACGTTCAGGACACGCATTCGGATCTCGCGCGTGGACGGGCGAGCGCCAATCGCTTGCTCGGTCGTGGCGTTTCGGCCATCGTCGGTCCGGAAGAGCCGGCGCTCGCGCAACAAATCGCTCCGCTCCTCGGCGAATGGGGAGCGGTCATGATCTCCGGCGGCATCTCGGCTCGTGCGGAGCCCGGCAACGAGCCGTCGCTCTGGCTACGGATATTCCCTTCGGCAAAAACGGTCACGACGGAGCTCGCCGAACGCATGCGGAACGACGGCATGACGACGGCGTCGCTACTCTACGTGGACGACGGCTACGGCAGGACGTTCGCGGCGTTGCTGACCGACAAGTTCACCGCCCGCGGGGGAACGATCAAAGACAGCCTGCCGATGCCGAAGGACATCTCGAACCCCATCAGGTTCCCGAGCGGCAAGGCAGACGCCGTGGTGCTGGTCGCGTACCCGCGCGGCGGAGCACTCGCGGTCTCGCAGCTGGAAGCCGGCGGCTTCAACGGGCGCTGGTACTTCGGACCGAGCCTCGATACGGAGGAATTCGTGCTGAATACCCCCGCCGGACTGCTCGACGGCATGGTCGGGATCTCTCCCGCTTTGACGGCCGACTCGGCGAGATTCGCCGAGAAGTTCCAGCAGCGCTGGTCTGGCGAAGCGCCCACGCTCGGCGCGAACTTCTACTACGACAGCGTCGCCGTTCTCGCACTCGCTCTGCAAGAGGCGCATACGCGCCTCGGGCGTCTGCCGGACGAGCGGGAGCTCGCGGTTTCGATCCGGTCGGTATCCGGACCGCCCGGTCGCACGGTGACGTGGAACGAGCTCGAAGTAGGCCTCCAGGCGCTCGCCTCCGGTGCCGCGGTGAACTACCGCGGCATCTCGGGCCCCATCGATTTCGACCAAGACGGCGACGTGGCGCAAGGGCTCGTTCGCTTCTGGCACGTGGAGAACGGCCGCATCGTTCGCGAGTAGCGCGGTCAGGAACGCACCGATCCGATTACGTTCGTCGGGCGCAGCCGAGAGGGTCTCGCCAGCTTCTTCAGCTCGACGACTGGCTTGCCAGCTTCCGTAGGTGCGGCACGCCGGGCGACCGAGCGATACCGTGGTCCCCATCGCGCCGCCCGCGGCGAGCCGGGCGGCGCGTCGTGAACGCAGGCGTCACATCGAGTGAGCGGGGGAAGCGGCTTTGCGGCGCACGACCGCGATGAGGACGAACGCGACGCTGAGGATGGCCGGCAGGAGCGCGACCTTTCCGAGCGCTTCGAGTCCGGCAGCGGCCTGGATGGCGGCCATCGCGTCGGGCGCCGGAGGAGCACCTGCGGGAGTTCGGGCGGCGATCCCAGCGTCGTACCAGCTGCCGATCACGGGAAGCACGAAGCTTACGCTGAGCATGCCGGCGCCGCCCATGATGGCGAGTCCGAGCGCGCCCGTCTTCGGATAATTTTCGGCGACGTAGCCGAGCATGGTCGGCCAGAAGAAGCAGACGCCGAAGGCGAAGACGGTCGCCGCCGCGAACAGCATGACGCCGGTCGTGTGCGACATCGCGTACAGGCCCACCATGCTCACGAGCGAGCTCGCGATCAGCATCCCGATCGGCGAGAGCTTGTGAACGAAGGGACCCGCGAACATGCGGCCGACGGCCATGAGGCCCGTGATCCACACGAGCACGAGAATCCCGGAGACGCCCGCGTGCTCGAGGATCGACGGAATCCACTGACCCGGGCCGAGCTCGGTCGCCGCCGTGAGCAGCATGCAAAGCACCATGAACAAGAAGCCCGGCGCGAGACAAGCCGCGAACATGGAGCCGGTCGACTCGCCGCGTTCCACGCGCTGCGTTTGAGGGAACTTCTGACCGAAGAACAGGACGCCGTACGCGGCGAGCGGCACGAGCATCGTGCAAAACTGCGCCTTCCAGCCGAGGCCGAGCTTGCCGAAGAGGAACGACAAGAGCCCTCCGATCACGATGCCGCCGGGGAACCAAACGTGAAAGTGGTTCAGCTTGGTCGTCTGATTGTCGGGGAAGAGGGAGGCGACGAGCGGATTGCACGCGGCCTCGACCGCGCCGTTGGCGATGCCGAACAGCAACGTTCCGGCAAGCAGACTCCAAAAATCCCACGCGACGAGCGTCAGCACGATGCCGGCGGCGTGTCCGAAGAACGCGAGGCCGATGATACGGTTCAGGCCGAGCGCATCGACGAGCGGGCCACCGACGACCATGGCGAGCGTGAAGCCCCAGAACGCGGAGCCGTTGATCCAGCCGGCCTGCTCGTTCGTGAGGTTGAGCTCGGTCACCCAATTTGCCGTAGCGGCACCGCGGAGCGCGAAGCTCATGGCGGTGACGATCAGCGCGACACAACTAGCGTTGAACAATCGAGAAGGTTTCATGGCTGTCTCGGGGTAACGGCGGGAGTGCCAACCACGCTCGCCGTGCGCGTGAGTAGACAACATTGGGAGCGGCCTGAACACGCTCATTCTTTGGCGCATTTTGTTGATACGTTGGGGCCGCGCAGCGTCTCGAGGCCGGGGCGCCTCCTCCCGAAAACCGAATCATCTCGCGGCCTCCCGAGGTTTCTCCAGTGATTTAAGGATACGTCGGCCGCCGCCCTCGGCCGCGTGGGTCCCCCGGCGTAGGAGCCCCTACGCTGAATGCTTGGGGCCCTTAGCTCGAACGAGCGGCGCTAGCGATTCGACCAACGCGCCGCGCCAAGCATGACGCCGCCGCGATACACGCCGTCGTGCGCGCCCTTGGCGTCGAGCGCGACCGTGCCTTCTGTCTCGTCGAGCAGGTAGAACGCAATCAGCGACGGCTCGGCGAGAATCACCGCGTCGTACCCGGCACCGGCCGCTGCGAAATGCGCTGCCGCCTGACTTTCGCC
>DASUTR010000298.1:0-6564 GCA_036374535.1 Polyangiaceae bacterium | reverse complement strand
TCGGCGTCGTGCACGCGCGACCGCATTGACCGCAGTTCATCTCGTCGGTCTGAGCGTCGACGCACACGCCGCCGCAGAACGTCAGGCCGGCTGGGCACTGGCACACGCTGTTCACGCAGGTGCGGCCGCCCGTGCAGGTGTTGCCGCAGGCGCCGCAGTGCGTGGCGTTGTTCGTCGTGTTGACGCAAGCTCCCGAGCACGACGTGAGGCCGCCGGTGCACACGCACGTGGCGCCCGAACAGGTCCGGCCCGCCGGACACGGCATGTTGCAGCCGCCGCAGTTCATGCTGTCGGTGCTGGTGTTGATTTCGCATCCGTTCGGACCCTGCGTGTCGCAGTTCGCGTGAGTCGCGTCGCAGCGCGGCGTGCAGGTGCCGGAAATGCACTCGTTCCCCTGGGAGCTCGTGCCCGTCGCGACGCACGACGTTGCGCAGTTGCCGCAGTCGCCCTCGTCGGTGCGGAAATCGGACTCGCAGTTGCTCGGGTTCGTGTCGCAGTCGCCGAAGTTCGGCAGGCATTGATCGCGCTGGCAGATGCCGGCGACGCAGCGCCCCGTCGCGTTCGCCGACGCGAGCACGGTGTCGCAGTTGCGCTCGCACACGCCGCAGTTCGCCTTGTCGGCCGCGGTGTTCGTCTCGCACCCGTTCGCGAAGCCCCCGTCCGAGTTGTCCTCGTCGCAGTTCGTCCAGCCGGCGTCGCAGCCCATGACGCGACACTCGCCGTCGACGCAGGTGCCCGTGCCGTGCGCCGTCGTGCACGCGCGACCGCACGCGCCGCAGTTCATGGGGTCGGCGTCGGTGTTCGTCTCGCAGCCGTTCATGTAGCCGCCACCGGGATCGCTCGTGTTGCAATTGGCCCAACCGTCGTCGCAGCTTTCGACGCCGCAACCGGTTTCGCCGCAGTTCGGCACGCCGCGAAACACCGTGCATGCGCCGCCGCAGCGGCCGCAATTCATGACGTCGTTCGTGAGGTCCTTTTCGCAGTCGTCGCCTCGGCCGTCACAGTTGCCGCGACCGTCGGGGCACACCGTCGCGCCGCACTCGCCCTCGGCGCAGAACGGCGTTTCGCCTTCTTCGAACTCGCACTCGTTACCGCAATCGCCGCAGTTCAGTACGTCGCTGCCGATGTTCTGCTCGCAGCCGTCGTCGCGGCTGTTGTTGCAATCGAAGAAGCCCTCGTTGCAGTCGATCTGGCACTCACGGCCGACGCACGACGGCGTGCCGTTCTGATCGGAGCACTCGTTGCCGCACGCGGCGCAGTGGAGGGGGTCGCTGCGCAGGTTCGTTTCACAACCCGTCTCGACGTCGTTGTCGCAGTCGTCGTACGGCGAAACACACGCGCCGATCTGACAGCGACCGCTCACGCAGCTTTGCTCGGCGTGCGCGAGATCGCACGCGGTCTCGCAGTCACCACAGTGGGTGGCGTCCGTGAGGACGTTCGTTTCGCATTCGTCGCTCGTCTCGGTCGTGACGCCGTCGCACTCGGCCGTGCCCTCGACGCAGGAAACCTCGCACTTTTTCTCGCCCGGCTCGCCGTTGCAGACGCCGCTCTTGCAGTCGACGGCGTCGTTGCACGGAGAACCGGTTCCGCAGCCGTCGCACAGGCCTCCCCCGCAGTCGCGCCCCGTCTCGGTGCCGTTGATGATGCCGTCTTCGCACGACGGAGCCACGCAGAATCCGTCCGTGCACACCCGGCTCGCACAATCGGCCGGGACCTCGCACGGCTCGCCGGTCGGGCACGGCTTGCACATCCCGCCGCAGTCGATGCCGGTCTCACCCTCGTCGTGGACGGTGTTATCGCAGCCGGCGGCCTGACAGAACCCTTCGATGCACTGCCCCTCCGAACAGTCGATGTTCTCGGCGCAGCCCTGACCGAGCCCGCACGCCTGGCAGTCGCCGCCGCAATCCTCGTCCGTCTCCCCGAGGTCGGGATCCGGAATGCCGTTCGAGCAGTGCTCGGCCTTCGGATCTTTGACGAAGGTGTAGTCGTCGGTGGCGCAGGCCGCCGCGGCGGCGAGGCCCAAAAAGAGAAGTAGGGCGCGGCGAGGCCAGCGAGTTTCCCGGGACAAGAGGCGGTTATCATACCATGCTCAGGCCGATTTGCCGGCCGGCCCGGGCCTGGAACCAGTTTCTGAAATGTCCGTGACCACGTCCCTCAGGGGGGCTTTCGCCCTCGCCGCGTTGCTCGCCATCGTTACGCTTTGCCTCACCGTTCCGAACGTAGTGAATGCGACGACGACCGCGAGCACCGGCGGCGGGTGCCGGCTTCAAGAGCCGCAGGCATTTCTCAAACGCACCGGCTTCGTCAAGAAGGGTCAGCTCTCGCCCGCGCGCCACGCGAAAGCGGTGCGCTACCGCGTCGAGCGCTACGGCAGCGTCGACGTCGAGGGACAGGACCTCGCGACGGTGAACCCGGAGCGCGCGCAATCGCAAGCGCTCGGTGTGCGGTTCATGGGCCTTTGGGTCAACGTCCACAAGAAGATCGCGCCCGCGCTCCGTTGCGTCGAGAAGCGCATTCGCAAGACGTGCAAGAAGAGCAAGGATCAATACCAGCCCCGCGCGCTCGGCGGCTTCCGAGACGCGAACAGTTACCGCGGCGGCGAGATCTCGAATCACCTGTTCGGGATCGCGATCGACATCGATTCGGATCGCAACCCGTGTTGCGGCTGTGTCTCACCCTGGCCCGATCACCCCGCGTGCCGAGGCACCGTGGACTCGGTGTACGAGCGCACGGCGCTCCCTCGCTGCTGGGTCTACGCCTTCGAACGTTACGGCTTCTATTGGCTCGGCCGCGATCCCGAACTCCGCGACACGATGCACTTCGAGTTCTTGGGCGATCCGGATCGCATCGTCGTCAAGTTCTAGTACGGAATCTGACAGGCGGTCCTGGCTGGTGCGAGGAGCGCCGCCCTGCAGGCATGAAACGGAGCACGACGCCCTGTCTTAGCGCCGCGGCTCGATGAGCCGCACGAGCGTACCGATGACGCGGTGGAACAGCGCGCCGAGCTCCGGGTCGAGCGGCGCGATGAATCCCATGGCTTCGGCGGTTTCGAGGCATGCGAGCGTTTCGCGCGCCGACGCCGCCGCCGACTGAAAGCGCGCCTGCCGATTCTTGCCGCGGCTGTAAGCGCCTTCGGCGACGTTCAACGGAATGCTAATGAGCGCGCGCTCCATCTGATCGGCAAGGGCCGAGCTTCGCGCTCGCAGAACACGGACGAGTGGCGAAAGCCGGCGAACGAGCTCGAGAACGACGGGATAGATTTTGAGCGACATTGGCGAACCTCCATGTCCTCGCTGCTCGAGGACCCGAAAGTCGGGGCCGGCGAGTCGCAGGTCGTGTCCAGGCTGCGAGCGAGCGCAAGCGACCGAGCACCGTCGGCGCAGCCGACGGCTACGGCCTGGACGCGGCCGAGCACGCCGGCATGCTGAAAAGTCCCGAGACGAGCTGTCCTCCTCCTCCCATCGTTCCCGTCCATCGTGAACATTCTCCGCAGTGCGGGAGCACCGCCCCACGTGCCCCGTTCCCGCCCCCCATGCCCTGCCTCTGCCCCGCTGCCCTCGCTACCCCTGCCTCTGCCTCTGCCTCTGCCCCGCTACGCCCGCTCTACCCCTGCCTCTGACTCACCCGTTTCTCAGCTTCCGCCCATGAGCTCGACGTATTTGCGGATCGTCTGGCGGGAGTCTTCGGGGGCGTTCTCGAATTCGAAACCGGTCGCGTGGCGGGCTGCGCGAGCTTCCTTGGTCCAGCGGGAGACGCCGCTCACCTTGAGCACTTTGCCCGTGATCGGCTCGGCGAAGCGAAACTCTCCGCGCTCTCCGGATTTTACGCCGCGCGCAGCGATGAATTGCAACCCGCCCTCGGAGATCTCCTCGACGCGACCGGAGATGGACTCGCCCGTCGTGAGCTTGAGCTCGGCGGGCGTCGTGTACGGAGCGCGGGGAAAGCGACGCTTGCCGGGGGGAGCGGCAGCCGGCGCGGGTGGGGGTGCGGCAGCGCGACCGGCGCTCTGCAGCGAGGCGGGCGTGTCGGCGATGGTTCGTTTTTCCGTCCCGTCTCGCGGCCGATCGGCGGGCGTCGGGACGGCGAGCGGTACGCTTTCGACGCGGCCGAGCACGACGCGCAGATCGCGCGAGACCTCGGCCATCGTCTGATAGCGGCCCGCCGGATCTTTCGCGAGGCAGCGCGTTACGAGCGCGGAGAGCGCCGGCGGGGCGTCGGCTCGAAGCTTCGAAACGTCCGGCAGCGGCTTCGTCGAGACCTGCACGAGCACTTCGGCGTAGCGGCCTTCGAAGGGTACGCCGCCCGTCAGGAGCTCGAACAGCATGACGCCGAGCGAATAGATGTCGACGCGGCGATCCTGCACCGCGTCCATCTGCAGCGCTTCGGGCGCCATGTACTCGGGCGTGCCGAGAATGGAGCCCTCCTGAGTGAGCTTGTTCGGCGCGCCGGGGCTTTCCGCGTCGAGCCGCGCGATTCCGAAATCGAAGAGCTTGACGTTCCACGTCCCGGAAGGAAGCGCGAAGAGATTGTCCGGCTTGATGTCGCGGTGGATGACGCCGCGGTCATGACAGTGTCCGACGATGTCCGCGACCTTGAGCCCGACGTACGCGACTTCTTCCCAGCCGAGCTTGCCGCGCGCGGCGAGGAAGCCTCCGAGCGTGCGACCCTCGAGGAGCTCGAGCGCGAGATACGGAGCACCGCCGTGGTCGCCGGCGTCGACCAGCTCGACGACGCCCGGATGGCGCGCGCGGGCGAGCGACTGACCTTCGCGGACGAGCCGCTCCTGCACCGTCACCTCTCGCTCGCGGTCGGAGCGGGGCATCTTCAGCGCAACGTCGCGGCCGGTAATCTGGTGGGTTGCCGCGTAGACGTGCGCGATGCCACCCGACGCGATGAAACGACGGATCGTGTAGCGACGATCGACTAGGGTCCCTGGCTCGAGAATTTGGGCTTCCATGGTCCCCTGAAGGGAAGCATCGAGGACGCTATCACATCGCTTCCTGGGCTTCGCCGGCAATCTTTGGTAGCCCGGTAGGCCCACGTGACCCTCGCCGAGCCCCGATTTCCTCCGACGGAGGACGCGACCGGGAGCGCGCTCCTTTCGAAGCGCGACGGCTTCGGCTCGTGGGCGGCCGCGGCCGTGGTCGCCCTCGCGTTTCACATCGTCTGGGAAGGGCACGGCGTCGTCGATCCCGCGTTTCGCAATCCCGACGTGGCCGGAATCGTGTACAACGCGCGCCTGCTCGCGAGTGGGGGGTTACCCTACCTCGACTCCGCCGAGATCAAGCCGCCCGGGGCGTTTCTGCTGTTCGCACCGTTGCTGGCGGTCGGGGGCATGCGCCTCGTGTGGGCCGCCGCGACGCTGTGGGGCGCCGCGCTTTCGCTCGCCACAGGCGCGCTCGCGGGCGCGTGCTTCGGGCGGCGAGCCGGCCCGCGCGCCGCGATGCTCCACGCCGCCTGGTCCGTGCTCGCGACGGACGGTGACATCAACTACTCGTTCTGGATGGCGCTGCCGTTCACGCTCGCGGCGGCGTGCGCCTGCGCGGCGGTCACGTCGGCGACCACGAGGCGCCGGGTCACCGCATGGGGGCTCGCCGGCGCGCTCGCGCTGTTCGCCGTCGCGATCAAGCCGAGCGCGTGGACGCTGCTCGGCGTGTTCGGGTTGCTCGTGGCGCGCGAAATCGTCCAGCAGCGCTCGGCGCACGCGCTCCAAGCGATGTTCGCGGGCGTCGCCGGCGCCCTCGCTGCGGCCCTGCTCATCGCGCTTCCCTTCGCCGCTCGCGGTGAGATGAAGACGTTGGGCCTCGGGCTCACGAACGTCTCGGCGTTCGGCAACGAGTACGTCTCCGTCGTGGCCACTCCGTACGGCGGGCGACTGCAGGCGATGCTCGCCGGGCTGCCGTGCCTCGTCGAGCGCCTGCCGGGACCCCTCGCCTTCGCGCTCGTCGGCTGTACGGATCTGTTCCGCCGGGGCATCGCGCGCCCGCCCCTCGTGCTCGGCGCCACGGGGTTCGCGCTCGCCGCGCTCTTCGGCGTCGCGTATACGCTGCGCTTCTACAGCCACGACGACGCGCAGCTCTTGCCCGCTCTCGCCCTCGTCGCGGTGCGACCGCAAGGCCTCGTCGCGATGCTCCTCGATCGGCTGACGCCCGTTCCGCGGCTCGCCCTTTTGGCGCCCGCGCTCCTCGGCGTTGCCGCGGGCTTTCCCGACTACCGCAAGCGGCGCGACTACGTGCACTTCATGGGCGAACGCGATCACATGGTCGCGGCCATCTGCCGCCGCCTCGAGCCCGCGATGCCCGCGAACGAGCCCGTGCTCGCGTGGGGCTGGCACGCCTGGAGCGTCTACGAGCATTGCGGCCGCCGCGCGCCGGGCCGCGTGTTCAAGGTCCTGGCCCACGTGACGACGTTGAACACGAACACGTGCAACAACGGTTTCGGCCCCATGAAACTCCGCGACGGCCCCGCGCCCATGCGCTTCCTGCGCGAGCTCGAAAAACGCCCGCCGGCGCTGTTTCTCTGGTCGAACTATTTCGAGGAAATGGGTTCCGATCCTTTGCACCG
>DASUTR010000297.1:0-11688 GCA_036374535.1 Polyangiaceae bacterium | reverse complement strand
TGGATCGGCGGTGTCCGGTTCGTCCCCGGGTGACGACGTAGGTTCGGCACCTGCATGCGGGGAGGCGAACGCCACGGAGGAGGCGAGGAGCACGGCACGAAGCAGAGAGCGAGGCACGACGATCTCCACTACGGTCCGGTGCGCGTCGAATTGAGTCCCGCGCTTCGCTCTGGCCCGAAGTTTTCGTTTCGGATCTTCAGACGGACCTGGAGCGTGCCGTTCACCGGAACGAATGACCCGACACTCCGCGCCCGCTCCTCTGCTTGGAACGCGCCCGCCGAGTCTTTTCGCCACGTCGTTCAGCCTGCGTGGGCCCGCCGGCGATACTTCGCAGCGAGCGTCGCGTCCGTGGCGGCGCCGGCTGCTGCTCGCCGCGTGCGCGGGAGTCGCCGGGTCGCTCCTCGGATGGACGGCGCGCGAGGCGCCGCGCGCGGAGCCGGTCGCGGGCATTCCGGCGCTCAAGCGCACCGACGACGGCGAGCTCCAGCGCTGGGCGCCCGGACGCGTGAGCGTCGTGCTCGACCCGAGCCTCGAGCGCATCTCGCCCCACGCGTCCGAGCGCGTCATCCGAAGCTTCGGAACGTGGCTCGGCAGAGCGCCGGAGCTTCCCGACGTGCAATTCGTCCACTCGCAGGAGCCGCGGGCCGGAGTGCGCCGGGACGGAAAAAATACCGTGTCTTATGCGCCGATCACGCTCGACGGTCACGGCCGGGAGCTCGGCATCACCGTGACGTACTGGGATCCCGAGAGCGGCGAGATCGTGGAAGCGGACATCGTGCTGAACTCCATGCACCGGCTCGCTATTCTCGACGACGGCGTCGAGGGACGCGAGCCGCGCCCTTCGTGTATGGGC
This sequence comes from Polyangiaceae bacterium, assembly GCA_036374535.1. Lineage (GTDB taxonomy): Bacteria > Myxococcota_A > Polyangia > Polyangiales > Polyangiaceae > PMG-095. The sequence goes on along the minus strand of DASUTR010000297.1, from coordinate 10,835 downwards.
GAGGACGAGCGCTGCGAGCAGGGCTTCGACTTCGAGAGCGTCGTGACGCACGAGGTCGGTCACTTCTTCGGCCTCGGCGAAGACCGCAGCGCGCGAACGGCGACGATGTTTTACTGCCAGAGCCCCTGCGAAGTGCACAAGCGCTCGGTCGAGCCGAGCGACACTTCTCCGCTCGCCAAGCTCTACGCGAGCGGCACCGTGACGACGTCGCAAGCAGCCGGCTGCGGCAAGTCCTCGAGCAGCTCGGCGAGCTGGGTCGATTGAGCGGCTAGAGCAGCCAGACGCCGACGACGACGAGCAGCGCGAGTACGCCGACCGACGCCATCGCGGCGACTTCCCACGCGCTCGAGCGCGGGTCGCCGCCGCGGAGCTCGATCGACGCCAGGCGCGCGACTTCGCGGTGCTTGGAGCCGGACATTGCCAGATTGGCCGCGCGGAGCGCGGGGTCGATCTCGTAGGTTTGTCCGTTCACGAGGGCGCGTTCCATCGCATGGAACGTCGTCCGCTGTCGAGAGGGTCCGTGTGAGCACGGGCCCTCCGTTCAGTGCCGGGGGACTCGAAATCGTCCCTTTCCGCGGGCTTCCCACCACTCGCGATACTTCTGCTGTGCGTGGGCGCGCTCGCCCGGCGGCAGATCGTCGTAGTAGCCGAAGTACTCGCGGGTCTGGGCCTTGAGCTCCTCGCCCGCCGCGCGGCGAATCTCGGGTGATTCGTCGGTGAGGGCGTCGATGAGCCATTCGATGCGGTGCCGCGACGAGTTGTGCCTCCACCACTCGGCCCACGCGGCGGGCGACGCACCGACGTCGTGACGCGCGAGAATCACGAGCGACCGGCGCGCCGCCTGAACGACGTCGACGGGATTGTCCGTGAGCACGCGCACGAGGTGAGAAACGGCTTGCGCCTGACGGAGCTCGGCGAGCGTCTCCATCGCCATCAAGCGAACGCCCGTGGGCTTCCCGCGGTCCTCGGCCATACCGCCGAGCTCGGCGACGAGCGCGTCGAGCGCGTCGGGCGTGTTCGAGAGCAGGCGTGCCGCCGCGAGCGCGCCCTTTCGGACCTCGGCGTCGCCGTCGTAGAAGCGCCGCGCGATGGCGAGCGCGCTCTCGAGACTCGGGAGCTCGCCGAGCAGGCGCGTCGCGAAGCTCCGCACTTTGGGATCGGCGTCGTTCGTGCGAACGACGAGGAACGGAATGGATTTCGTGCCGATGCGGGCCAGGGTGCGCAGCACGGGTCCGCACTCCGAAGCCGGGGCTTCGCCCGAGGTGCCGCGCCGGGACGACGGCGCTTCGATGGGGCCGGGAAATGCCGCGACCAGGACGGGAACGGCGGCGCCGCCTGCTTCGACGAGCCGGTCGCCGGCGCTCGCGTCGCCGTGCACGAGGTCGTCGAGCAGCTTCTTCAGATCGCGGCTCGAGTCGACGATCACCGTCGGCAGCGCGAGCTCGGCGGACTCGCCGCGAGGAGCGAGCGGGCGGGCGCTGTGCGCGGCGGTCCGCGACACCGAAGCGAGCGGAACGCCGCCGGGCGGCGTCGGGATCTGCGAGAAGCGCTCGCCCGCGAGCAGCTCGGCCTCGGCTCCCTCGGCGTCGCTCAAGGCTTCGATCGAAATGTCGGGGGAGTCTTCCGCGCGCACGAGCGGCGCCGCGGCCGCATGCGGCCCGACACCGGGCCTGGGGTTCGGCTGCACGAGCTCGGGGTGCGCTACGGGCTCGGCGGCGAGCTCTTCCCAGCCCGCGTCGACCGCCGACGGCGGCAGCGAGGGCTTCCGCGCCGCGCCGACGGCGATCACGGGGCGCGCCAGCGCTTCGGCGATCGAGCGCGGCGGCGCGCTTTGCCGATCCGGCTGCTCGCTGACGGCTCGGGCGGGCGCTGCCGGCCGCCCCACGGGCACGGCGGGCGACGGGACGATCGACGGCGAGGGCGGAGGCGGCTCGCTCGGGCGCGCGGGGAGCGGGGTTCGCGAAAACACGGCGCGACCCTGGGGTGGTGGCGCGGCGAGCACCGAGGCGAGCGCTTCGGCGCGGGCTTCCGGGCTCGGCAGGCTCGATTTGCGTTTTGGAGGAATGCGCGACGGCAGCACCGGTGCAGCGTCGCGCGCGCCGCGCTTCTTCTGCACGATCGCCCGTTCGAGCGCGGCGGCGACGAGCGGCGCGAACGAGATCACGTCGCCGATCGTGTCGAGCGTCACGTCGCTGTCGCCGTGATCGCCGTACAAGATGAGCACGGTGCGCCCGCGCACGCGGATGGGCAGCATGAGCACCTGCGGTCCGGGGCGGCGCTCGAGATCCTTCGCGAGCGCCGCGTCGAGACCGCCGCCGAGGTGCGCGAGCTCGTACGCCGCGGCGTCTCGCGAACGCGAGAGCGCGCTCGGCAAGTCGAGCGGCACGCCGATCGACTGCACTTTCGCGCGGTGAGCGCCGGGCCCGTGCGCGTCACGACCTTCGGCGAGGTCACCGTGCACGACGAACAGCGCTGCGTATTCGAAGTACTGCGCCGCGAAATCGAAGAAGCTTCGCAGCACCTCGTCGCGCGTCGCGGACCCGAGCAGGTCGCGTTCGGCCATGGCCGCGGTGTACGGACCGAGTCGCCGTGCGCGAGCCGGTCGCTCCCGCTCCGAACGGGCGAGCGCCGAGAGGTCCGGCGGCGGATTCTGCCGTGGTGGCGGCTCTTGCCGGGCCGGTGCCGCGGGCTCTTCGATCGGTACGACCAGCGGCTCGTCGGCGTTTCGCGGCGGGGGCGCGAACGTCGGGGGACGCTCGAGCCGCGCGCCCTCGGGCGGGTAACTCGGGTTCGGATCGGCGCGCCCTTCGAGGCGCGCGAGCGCGCGGACGATGCGCCCGTCGAGGTTCGCGCCGTAATCACGCGCGATGGCCTGCCGCACGCGCACGAGCGGCGCCACGCGCTGCTCGATGGTGACACCGAGCGCGAACGCCATGTCGCCCTCGACTTCGGCCGGGAGCGGCTCGCTCACCGCGACGACCAGCGTGGTTCCGCGTTCTTCGAGAGGAACGCACGCGTAGCGCTGCGCCACTTCGCCCGGCACGAGCCGGAGCACGCGGTCGTTCGGACGCGGTAGCTCGCCGAGCGGCGCGGGCTCGAGCCCGAACGTTTCCGACAACACTGCGGCAATACGCTCCTCCTGCAAAGGAACGACTTCGAGCAGGTTCGTGAGGAGGTCCCCGCCGTACGCCGACTGGCGAGCCAGCGCCTGCTCGACTTCCTGCACCGTGGCGAGCTCTTGCTTGACGATGCTCGAGCTGAGGAGCGGCATTTTTCGGGGATTCGGGCCGTCAGGCTCTCACAAGAGGCTCCCGGCAAGCAAGAGCCGCGCCGTCTCGAAGTAAATCACGAGCCCGAGGACATCGACGAGCGTCGCGACGAACGGCGCGGACGCGCTTGCCGGATCGAGGCCGAGGCGGCGCAGGACGAACGGCAGCATGGAGCCCGCGATCGTCCCCCAGGCCACGACGCCCACGAGACTGATGCCCACCGTCGCCGCGATGAGGCCGTAGTGCTCGCCGTACTCCTTGAACAGCGCTTGCCACGCGACGATCCTGAGCACGCCGATGCATCCTAGCGCGAGCCCCAAGACCAGGCCGGCACGGAGCTCGCGGCCGACGATGCGCCACCAATCGCGCAGCTTGACCTCGCCGATCGCCATGGCCCGGATGATCAGCGTGGACGCTTGCGACCCCGAATTGCCGCCGCTCGAGATGATGAGCGGGACGAACAACGCGAGCACGACCGCGCGCGCGACGTCGTGCTCGTAGTCGGCCATGGCGCTAGCGGTGATCATCTCGCCCAAGAACAGCACGGCGAGCCATCCGCCCCGTTTCTTGATCATGCTCCAGAAGCCGGTCTGGAGGTACGGCGCGTCGAGCGCTTCCATACCGCCGAACTTCTGCACGTCTTCCGCCTGCTCCTCCACGACGACGTCGATGATGTCGTCGGAGGTGATGACGCCGACCATCTTGCCGCTCTGCTGCACGACCGGCATCGTGTGAAGGTCGTACTTCGCGAGGATCTTCGCGGCTTCTTCCTGGTCGAGCTCCGGCGCAACGGTGATGACGCTGGTGATCATCACGTCCTTGACGCGTTCCTCCGGCTTCGAAATCAGGAGCTGCCGCAGCGTCAACATGCCGACGAGCTTGTGGGACTTGTCGACGACGTAGATGCTCTCGACCGTCTCGGCGGCCTTGGCGTTCGAGCGCAGCACGTTGATCGCGTCTTCGAGCCGGAGGTCAGGCGTAACGGACACGTAGTCCGTCGTCATCAGGGCGCCGGCGGAGCCGTCGGGCCAGCGCACCAGCTCTTCGACGTCCTCGGCGGCTTCCGGGTCGACCTTCTCGAGCTCCTCGAGCAGCGGCTCGTGGACGGACGGAGGAAGGATGCTGAAAAAGTCGGCGCGATCGTCGGCGTCCATCTCGGTCGCGATGCGCGCGACGGAACCGGCTCCCATGAGCTCGGTGAGACGCTCTTGGCGCTTTTCGTCGAGACGAGCGAAAACCTGTGCCGCGTAGTCGTTCGGAAGCGTCGTGATGAGCTTCACCGAGCGGTCGTCGTCGAGCTCGGCGATGATTTCGGCGATGTCCTCGGGGTGGACTTCGTCGAGCAGCTCGGCCACCTCGCCCGGGCTTTCGCTGACGAGGGCGAGCAGCTCCGGGCCGATGAGGCGCGCCAAGCGCATGGCGCCCTCTACCACGCCCTTCGGTCTAGTTGACGAGAAACCAACGCGTGTCCGGCTTGATTTCGAGATGCAAGTGGTCGGCGTGCGCGGCGTCGAAGTGTGGCGTCAGGATGAAATGGAACATGCGAAGGTCGGCCGCTTCGCACGCAATGCTGACGATCTCGCGACCGGGGCGCGACCAGTGCTCCCTGGCCCCCTCGCCGCAGGTTTTGGCGCCGATGTCGCTCGGCCAATGCGGTCCGATCGCGAGCCAGCGGCCGTCGGCTTTTCTGAGAGCGCCCACGTCGATCGCGAGACCCGCGGGATGGCGGATCTGCTTGTTCAGATCGGGCGGCAACTCGCCGGGCGGGCGGTACATCGTGTAGTGGACGAGCTCGACCACGTCGTGGCGGGCGAGCAGCGCACAGAAGTCGTCGAGGGCGAGGGCGAGCCGGCCGTCGAGGATTTCGAACACGCTCGTCCGGCGCTCGCGCTCGGGCAGCGTGGAATGAATGGTGACGCCGTGAAGCGGGCCCGTCAGGCGAATCGGCGTTCTTACGCCCGGGAGCGGCGGCGAGGCCGGCTGCCAGGGAATTCCACGTCGCTCGAGCTCCGCGACGACTTCCGCGTCGTCGAGGTTCGCGTAGCGAAACGCGAGCGACTGCTCGGCGACCTCCTGTGACGGAATCACGAGCCGCGAGCCGACGGACCGCACGCTGCCGGGCCGCGCGCCCCCGGGCGGCTTCAGGCCGGGCTCGGGCGCGCGCGCGTGGTCGTCATTTTTGCGGTTCCCGAGCGACTTTGCCGACCTCGCGCCCGCGGGATTTTCGAGCGCCCCCTTGCCGGTGTCGGATTGCTTCGTTCCGATGGCGCGTTTCGGGGCCGCGTTGGACTCGGCGCTCGCGCGCTTTTCCGTCCGCTTCGGCGCCGTGGCGCGCTTTTCGGTCGCCTTCGGCTCGGTGCTCGCCGGCGCTTTCCCCTTCGGCTGGGTACGGCCGCCGGGTTTCGTCGCGGGGCTCGCCTGCTTCGCCGGAGCGGGCTTTCTCGCCTTGGCTTCCGACTTGACCGGTGCCGGAGCGCGCGCATCGCGAGCCGCACCTCCCCCGGCCGCGAGCACGGGCCCGTGGAGAAGGCTCGTCGCCGCGAATACGGCGGACCAGGCCGCCCTTCGGTGAAGGCACCGGAACATGGTCGGGACCCTGGCCATTTGCGGCGTAAACGAGCAAGTTTTGTGCGCTCGGAGCGCTTCGAGAAGCGCCGCTCGCTCGCGGATGGTAGACTTTCCCGATGGTGCGACGTTCCGCCTTGCCCGCGGTACTTTTCGTCGCGACGACCGCGGCAGTTGCATGCGGCGGCGCGAGCGACACGAACTTCGACTCCGGCGACGGCTCGGCCGCGGAAGGCGGTACGGCGGGCGCGTCGAGCGGCGGCTCGTCCCAGGGCGGTTCCGCTCAGGGCGGTACGAGCGGATCGGCGAGCGGCTCCGGCGGTTCGAGCCGGGGAGGCGACTCGAGCGGCGGTTCCCAGAACGGCGGTTCAGCAACGGGTGGCTCTGCGACCGGCGGCTCCGCAACGGGTGGCTCCGCTACCGGCGGGGACTCCGGCAGCGCGTCGGGCGGGAGCGCTACGGGCGGAACCGACGCCGGCGGCGGAACCGCGGGCGCCCCGGGCGGGGCGGGCCCCGGAGGCGGGGGCGGCATGTCGGGCAGCGCGGGGAGCGGCGGCCAGGATTGCACGACCATCGTCTCGAACGCCCAGCTCGCGCTCCGCTCCGCGCAGGCGTGTAACCTCGCTATTTCCAGTAGGCAGCAGTGTCAGGGCAGGGTCGAGGACCTCTGCGGTTGCACGGTCCCGGTGAACGACCCGGAATCCACGGCGACCAAGAGCTACCTGGCGCAGCGAGACGCGGCGATACGCTGCGGCGTCGCCTGCCTCGCGATCGAGTGCCCCGCTCCGACGACCCCGATGTGCGCGTACCAGGGCGCCATGGGAGGTCCCGCGGACATCATCGCCGCGCCGATGTACTGCAGCTGGTCACCGCGCTGAGCGCGGGCCGCGACGCCACGAACGGCGCCGCGACCACGCCCCAACGCCCGAATCGCAGCTGCGGCTTCCTTCAGGCGGCTTTTTTCGCGCCGGTGCGCGCCGCCTTCGACGGCAGCGCTTCGAGCGTCGCCTTTCGGACCGCTTCGCACAGCGGAGGCTCGGTGAGCAGCGCGTCGCGCGTCTTGTCGCGACCCTGACCGATGCTCTTGCCGCCGAACGTGAAGTGCGCACCGCTTTTTTCGAGCACGCCTGCGGCGAGCGCCGTCTCGACGAGATCGGCCCCGTGATCGATGCCGACGCCCCAGCGAATGTCGAACTCCGCTTCGGAGAACGGCGGGGCGCACTTGTTCTTCACGATCTTCACGCGCGTGCGATTGCCGACGACCGCTTCGCCGAGCGTCACCTTGCCGATGCGGCGTACGTCGAGTCGAACGCTCGAGTAGAACTTCAGGGCCTGGCCGCCCGTCGTTGTTTCCGGGCTGCCGAACACGACGCCGATCTTCTGCCGGAGCTGGTTGATGAAGACGAGCGTCGTATTTTCGCGGTGGGCGACGGCGGTGAGCTTGCGCAGCGCCTGACTCATGAGGCGCGCCTGGAGCCCCATGTGGGCGTCGCCCATGTCCCCTTCGATTTCGGCCTTGGGGACGAGCGCGGCGACCGAGTCGATGACGACGAGGTCGATCGCGCCGGAACGCGTGAGCATCTCGGTGATTTCGAGGGCTTGTTCGCCGCAGTCGGGCTGGGAGACGAGGAGCTTCGACGGCTCCACGCCGACCGAACGTGCGTAGCGCACGTCGAAGGCGTGCTCGGCGTCGATGAACGCGGCGATGCCGCCCTTTGCCTGGACCTCCGCGATGGCGTGGAGGGTCAGCGTCGTTTTCCCGCTCGATTCGGGGCCGAAAACCTCGACGACGCGGCCGCGCGGGTACCCGCCGATGCCGAGCGCTTCGTCGAGAGCGAGCGAGCCGGTCGGGATTACCTCGATGCGTTCGGCGCTCACCTCGCCGAGGCGCATGATGGCGCCCTGGCCGTAGCTTTTGTGGATGGAGCCCACCACTTCGCGGATGGCTTCTTGTCGGGAACGTTTGTCGTCGGTCATGTTCTGTCTCCGAAGCGAGCGGCGTCGTTTCGCCGCGGCGAAGTCTCCGGTTGCACGCCGCGTGCCGCCCACCTTCGCGGGAAAATGCGCGCTCCTTGGCCCGGCCGCCGCCTGGCCACGCTCGGCCGCCACGCGAAGGCATCGATTCAGAACCGCGCGCGGGGCAGCGCTTCTTCCGGTTCGGCGAACAAGAAGCCCTGCATGAGGTCGCAGCCGGCGCGTTCGAGCTCGTCGCGCTCCGCTTCGGTTTCGATGCCCTCGGCGACCACGCGCATCCCGAGCTCTTGGCACATGGAGGCCATGGTGCGCACGAGGGTCTGCTTGGTTCCGTCGTTGCCGAGGTTTCGGGTCAGCGTCATGTCGAGCTTGACGAACTCGGGCTCGAGGAGCGCGAAGCTCGAGAGCCCCGCGTACCCCGCGCCGAGATCGTCGAGGGCGATGCGGTAGCCGAGCCGGCGGAGCAGGACGAGGCGCTCGCGAAGGTCGCGCACCTGGTCGAGCGACGCGCGCTCGGTGACTTCGAGCACGACGCGCTCGGCGCAGGCGGCGAGCGGAGAGTTCGGCGAAAGGAGCTCGGGATCCGCGAGCTCGAGGGGGTGCAAATTGACGAAGAGGAGCGTGTCCGGATCGAGCTGTTTTGCGCGATCTGCCGCCATTTTGCGCACGCTTCGCCCGAGCTCCTGGATGCGCCCCAAGCGCTCGGCGGCGTCGAGCATGGCCCCTGGATTCGGTAGCGTGGCTTCGCGCGAACGCAAGAGCACCTCGTACGCTGCGATGCGTCGCTCCGACCACGAAATGATCGGCTGGTAGGCGACGTAGTGGGCGTCGAGCGCGCGGCCGAAGCTCGCGACGAGGCCGGCGTGATCGCCGACGAGGTGCAGGCCGCCGAGGAGCGTCAGCGCTTGGCGCTTCGCCTTGGCGATACGGTGCAGTCGCACCGCGTCGCCGGCGACCTTGACGAGCGCCGCCGTCTCGACCGGTTTCACGAGATAGCGCAACGCACCGTGCTCGATCGCGCGGATCGTGCTGTCCACTTCGGGAGTCCCGGTGACGAGCACGACGGGCACGTCGAGGTCGTACGCGCGGACGGCTTCGAGAAGACCGATGCCGGAGAGCCCCGGCATGTCGATATCGCTCAAGATGAGATCGAAGCGACGCTTCTGAAATGCTTCGAGGGCGGACTGCCCGTCTGCGACGGTCTCGACGCGGTAACCGTTCGTGTTGAGGACGCGCGCGTAGGCGCGCAAGAGCACGCGATCGTCATCCGCAACGAGAATCGATGGAAGCGTCGTGTCGCCCTGCATGGTGCCCGCCCTGACCCGCCGAACGTAGCAGGTCCGCGAGCTTTTTCGGCAAATTCGTCCCGTCGCGAAGCTGTTCTAGAGTCTCGGGCTCGGAATCCCGATGACCTTCTTGTCGCGAAATGCCCTCGGCGCCGATTTCAAGCTCGGCGTCGCCACCTCCTCCTATCAAATCGAGGGAGCCGTCTCCGAGGACGGGCGCGCCCCGAGCATTTGGGATCGCTTCAGCCACACACCGGGAAAAACCGCGAACGGCGATACCGGTGACGTGGCCTGCGATCATTATCACCGCATGCCCAGCGATGTCGCGCTCCTCGACTGGATGGGCGTCGACGCCTATCGCTTCAGCATCGCGTGGCCTCGCGTCGTTCCGCACGGTCGCGGCAATCCGAACGAAAGAGGCCTCGACTTCTACGATCGACTCGTCGACGCCCTACTCGCGAAAGGCATCGCTCCCTCGGCGACGCTCTACCACTGGGATCTCCCCGACGCGCTCGAGGGCGGCTGGCTCAATCGGGACACCGCGGCGGCGTTCGGCGACTACGCCGACGCGCTCGGCAAGCGGCTCGGCGATCGCGTCGCGCTCTGGCTCACCCACAACGAGCCGTGGTGCATGGCGTTCCTCGGCTACGAGACCGGTCTCTTCGCTCCCGGACATCGGAATTTCTCCGAGGCCCTCACGTGCGCGCATCACCTGCTCGTTTCGCACGGGCTCGCCGTGCAGGCGCTCCGCGCGCACGTGAAGACGCCCGTCGGCGCCGCGCTGAACTTCATGCCCGTCCACCCCGTGTCGAAGAGCCCGGCCGACGAAGCCGCGGCTCGACGGCTCGACGGCTACATGAATCGCTGGTTTGCCGACCCCGTGTTCGGCCGCGGCTATCCCGCCGACATGGTCGAACTCTACGGAAAACTCATGCCGAGCTTTCCGGCGTCGGACATCGCTCTCATGGGCACGCCCATCGACGTGCTCGGCATCAACTACTACGAGCGCGGCATGGCGAGGCACGATCCCGGCGCGGGCGTGCTGGGCGTCGCGCGACCGCCCGCGAACGAGTTCGCCCGCACGCTCGATCGCGAAATCTATCCGCCGGGTCTGAGCGAAATCCTCCGGCGCCTGCACGCCGACTACGCGCCGAAGTCGATGGTCATCACCGAAAACGGCGCGGCGTTCGCCGATCCCGTCGCCGACGACGGGGTCGTCCACGATCGCGATCGCGTGGACTTCCTCCGCCGTCACCTCGAAGAGGTCGTGAAGGTCCGCGCGGAGGGCCTGCCGGTGGACGGCTACTTCGCGTGGTCGCTGATGGACAACTTCGAGTGGGCCGCGGGCTACACGCTCCGCTACGGCATCGTGCACGTCGATTTCGAGACGCAGCAGCGAACGCCGAAAGACAGCGCCCACTTCTTGCGCTCGCTGTCGCGGCGTCACGCGAGCGCACCATAACGGCGCGCCACCGCGCCGATTGCGCGTCACGCGTTTTCCATCCGTTCGTCACGTTCGGCTCCACAATGACGTTTGATCCGCCGGGCGAAACTCCGTAACACGGCCGGCATGCTGCTTCGGATCGCCGCCGTCGCGCTCCTCGCGCTCGGGTGCGCGGAGCACGCGCCGCTCGACGGGGCAAAGGTGGAGCTCGAGCGTTTCGAGGGAGGCTGGTACGAGATCGCGAAGCTGCCGCGCCCGACGCAAACGGGCTGCACGGGCACCGTCGCGGTGTACCGA